>CALXJL010000044.1 GCA_944388615.1 uncultured Clostridia bacterium | reverse complement strand
ATTAACTCAAAAAAATATGGGACATTTTTACTAAAAAATCAAAACTAAAAACGGGACATTTTTACTAAAAATTCACAAGTAAAAATACATTTTTAATTTAAATTAATAGAATATTGAAAAATTGTAAAAACTATGATAAAGATATGACAAAGAAAAAAATATTGAGGTATATATGGAAAAAGAAAATAAAGAATTAATTCATAGAACTATTTGGTATTTTTTTATATTTAGTGTAATTGGTCTAATTATTGAAACAATATATTGTTATATAACAACAGGTGTATTAGAAAGTAGAAAAGGGTTATTATGGGGACCATTTTGTCCAATTTATGGTGTTGGAGCAGCAATATTAATATTAATTTTAGGAGAAAAAGAATATCCTATAATAAAATTATTTATATATGGTATTATAATAGGATCATTATTAGAATATATATTAAGTTATGGAATGGAAGCTATATATTCTACTAGATTCTGGGATTACACATATACAAATATGGATATTAATGGAAGAATATGTATCCCATATTCTATAATGTGGGGAATATTAGCAATTTTCGTAATAAAAATTATTAAACCACCAATAGATAGAATGATAGGAAAAATGGAATTAAAAACAAGAAATAGACTGGAAGTATTATTAGTAATATTTTTAATCTTCGATGTTTTATGCACATTTTGTGCAATAACTGTGTATAAAGAAAGAGCAATAAAAAAATATAATGGAATAGAAACAGAAATAAAAAATGAGTATAAATTAATAAAAAATGAACGTATGTTAAAAACTTTTCCTAATTTACGAATAAAAGGAAATAATGGAGAAGAAGTATGGATAAGAGATGTACTATTTGAAGATAAATAAAATAGAAAAAAACATAAAGTGAATTGAATGTTTTTTTCTATGAAATTATGTACCTGTACTCCTATATTTGTTTAAAGCTATATTCCACAATTTGACTGCTATTACCCATAAAATAATAGCGACAATAGGAGATAAATATAACATATAATTATTAAATCCCAGATATTCGATTGTTGGATAATATGCAACAAATGCAAAAGGTAAAATTACTGTTATTCATATTTTTATAAATCCATTATATATATCAATTGGATATTCTGTGAAGGTATATATTCTATAAAAAGACCAGATTACCTCATTAGATTTATATGTCCAAAATGATGATATACTAAAAATCGTATTTATTGCACCAATAATTAAAGCTCCTATAATACTAAAAAATATAATTTTTAGTATTAACAATATAGTTATTGGTATAGAAAGTTTTATTAACATATATATTGTTATGCCCAGTCCTATAAAAAAATCGGCTAATGATACAAATTCTCTTGAATCTCCTATAATAGAAATTAAAGGATGTACAGGTCTTAGTAAAATCTTATCAAAATCACCACTTCTCATATATTTTGGTCCAATATCATATAAAGCATCAAAACAATATCCAGATATTCCTATAGCGATTCTTGTTACTCCATACAATAATAATATTTGATGAAAATTCCAACCAGCTAAATTTTCTGTATTTTGAAAAACGATAAATATAAAAATCAAACTTACAGATTGTACAATTAGTTGCGAAAAGATCCCTACAATGCAATCTATCCTATATATCAAAATCTCTTTTAAAGAAATTTTTAGAAATGATAGGTATAAACTGATATTATCAATTATATTCTTCATTTTATCCCCCATTTATTGTTATATTTTTTACTGCATGATTGAAAAATATCCTTGCTATAAAATATAGGATAATTCCCCAAACGATTTGCTTTATAATAACAAAAAATATTTCATTCATTTGGGTATTTCCCAACCATATACTAACAGGAGTGTATATTAATTCTTTGAATGGTAACCATTTTGATAACTCTTGAAACCATAATGGAAATAGGGTAATCGGTGCAATTATTCCTGAAAATATCTGAATTATTGCTTTTCTTAGTATTTGCATACCCCATATTGAGCTAGTATAAAAACCTACTGTGCCAACTATCATTTGTATAAAAAAGGTTATAGGTACACCTAATAGCATTATAAAAATACATAAAATAAAATTAATTAAATTTGTAGGTAATACTAGTTGCCAAAAAAAAGAGCATATAATGAATGTTGCTAATCCTATTACTGCTGCAAAAGTTAATTCACCTAAATTTACACCAAAATAATATTTAAAATAAGAAATTGGATTTAATAATTCTCTATTAATTTGGCCATTTCTAATTGAATGTGCAATATCTTCATTTATGCCCCATAAAGCAAAAGAACTAAATGTTATTACTAATATGTAATAAGTTGTCATTTCTGCTATTGTAAATCCTCCTGCATCACCTGTTTGATAATATATTGCTTGCCATACAAAAATATATACTATTACCTCTACGATTCTATTTAATGTAAAAAGATAAAAATTTGATTTATATATGTTATATTGTTTAAATTGCATCTTTGCTAGTGCTATCATTGTTTTTATCATCTCTATAAGCCCCTTTGTATATTTCTTTTAATATATCTTCTAGTTCAGATTCTTTCATATGAATATCTTCTATTACACAATATTTAGATATATCATTCATAATCTTTACAATTGTTGTTTCATCATGTTTAAATTTGATTTTCAGCTTGTTTTCATTTTCTTCTATTATTTCAAAATTATTAGAATTTATATTATTTGCAATATCTAGATTTTTAGAGCTTACTATAAGTTCAGCCAAAATATATTTTCCATATATATCTTTAAATTTCTGTTTATCACCATCATAAATTATCTGCCCTTTATCTAAAAGTATTATTCTATCACATACATCTTCAATATCCTTTAAATCATGTGTTGTCAAAATTACTGTTGTCTTCTTCTCTTTATTTATTTCTTTGATAAATTTTCTTATATTTTCCTTTACAAAAACATCTAATCCTATTGTTGGTTCATCTAAATAAACTATTTTTGGATTATGTAAAAATGTTGCAGCTATCTCACATCTCATTTTTTGTCCTAGACTTAAATTTTTTACTTGCTTATCTAATAATTCTTCTAAATCAAGTATTTCCGTAAATTTTTTTAAATTTTTTCTATATTCATTCTCTGGAATTTTAAACATTTTTTTTATTAATCGAAAAGATTCAATAACAGGTAAATCCCACCATAATTGGGTCTTTTGACCAAAAACAGCTCCTATATTTTTGTTATTTTGAATTCTTTTTTCATTAGGAACCAATCCATTTACTACAATCTTTCCAGATGTAGGAGTTAATAATCCTGTAAGCATTTTTATTGTAGTTGATTTTCCTGCTCCATTTTCACCTATATATCCTACCAATTCTCCTTCTTCAATTTCAAAATTAATATTATTTACAGCTGTGATTTTTTTATATTGTGGCTTTATTAAGTTTTTAAAATAACCTAATAATCCATCATTCTTTTCCATAATTTTATATTGTTTTAGTATGTTTTTAACCTCAATAATTGGCATAATTTAATTGTATGATATATTTAATAGTTCAAATACATCATACTCTCCTTTCATTTTTACAATCTTATTTTAGAATCTTTTTTACGTTTTCTAAATAATGTTATCTTACTACCAACAGCTTGAACAAATACTGAATTAGTAGCTTCAGACAACTTATTACCTATTGATTTAATATCATCTGGAGCATTAGAAAGAACAGTTAATTTAATCAATTCTCTAGCCTCTAACGCATCATCAACTTGTTTTATAAAATTATCTGTAATACCAGACTTTCCAACTTGAAATATAGGTTCTATAGTGTTAGCAAGTCCTCTTAAATAAGCTCTTTGTTTACTTGTCATATTAATCCATCCTTTAAATTATTAATGAAAATATTATATATGAAGCATTTAAAAAAATCAAGGTTTGTTTTATAGCAATATAATAAGAAATAATAAATAGAATAAACTAAATATGTAAACTTGACAAAAAAGATAAAACAAGATAAAATATCATATGCTAAAATAGGGAATAATACTATATTGAAAGTACATAGAAAAATGTAAAGGAGAAGAAACCCATGTCAGAGAATTCAGTGACAAATAAGTTTGATAAATTTGTTTCTAGAACAAAGATATATTTGGTAATAATAGCAATATTGTTAATAGTAATATGCTGTTATGAGACTAATTTCATAACACCAGCGATTTTAATATTTATAATTATATTACTATATAGTGCATGGACTACAAATAAAAGAAAAGCAGAGCTTTCTGAACATATACAAGACTTAACATTAGACGTAGATAAAGCTGCTAAAAGTACACTTATAAATTCTCCATTTCCTCTAGTAATACTAGAGACAGATGGTAATATAATATGGAAAAGTACAAAATTTATCAAAGAGTTTGCCAATATAGATATAAAAAATTATTTGAATAATATCGTAAGGGAAATAAAAATAGAGATAGAAAACACCTTAAAACAGAATAATAAAGCATCAAAAGAAATAGTAAAAAAACAGGTGAAAATAGGTGAAAAAACATATAAAATAGTTGGAGAATATATTTTATCAAAAAACAAAGATAAAAAGAAACCAAATGAATATATGGCAAATCTATATTTTATTGATGAAACAGAAAATGTAGAATTAAAACAAAAATATTTAGATTCCAACATGTGCTTAGGAATTGTAATGATAGATAATTATGAAGAAATTATACAGAGAGTTTCAACAGAAGAAAGACCTCAATTAATGGCTTTAATAGAAAAAAATATATATGATTGGTCATCAGAATATAGTGGTCTAGCAATAAAAACAGATAGAGATACATTTATATGTATATTTGAACAAAAATATATAGACGAAATAGAAGAAAATAAATTTGATATATTAGATAAAATAAAAGAAATAAATATTCCAGAAAAGATACAAGCAACTTTAAGTATAGCAATTTCTGTAGAAGGAGAAAGCAATTACGATAAATATAAATCTGCTCAAGCAGCTATAGATATAGCATTAGGAAGAGGTGGAGATCAAGCTATTATAAAAAGAGACGGTAAATATATTTTCTTTGGTGGAAGAACACAAGAATTAGAAAAAAGAACTAAAGTAAAAGCGAGAATAGTTTCACATGCCTTAGAAGAATTAATACAACAGGCAAATAATGTAATGATTATGGGACATGCAAATGGTGATATAGATTCTATGGGATCTAGTTTTGGAATTTACAGATTAGCTAGGACTCTTGGAAAAGAGACATATATTGTTAATGAAACACATGGAATAAGCCTTCAAAGTTTTATAGATGAAGCAAAAAAGGATGAAGAATATATAAATGTATTAATAGATAAGCAAGTAGCTTTAGAAAAAATAAATGAAGATACTTTATTAATAATAGTTGATACCCATAAAATAGATTATGTAGAAGCACCTGAATTGTTGGAAAAAACAAATAAAATAGTTGTTATAGATCATCATAGAAGAAGTACAAATTATATAAAAAATGCAATTCTTACATTCCATGAAGTTTATGCATCTTCAGCAGCAGAATTAGTAACAGAATTATTAGAATATTCTAATAAAGAGATAAAATTAAAACAAATTGAAGTTGAAGGATTATATGCAGGAATTATGATGGATACTAAAAACTTTACTTTCAAAACAGGTGTTAGAACATTTGAGGCAGCTGCATATTTACGTAGAAATGGAGTAGATATAATAAAAGTAAAAAAATGGTTCCAAAGTGATTTAAACACTTATAATAAAATAGCAGAAATAGTAACAAAAGCAGAAATAGTAAATGAAAGTATAGCAATATCAATATATGATAATGAAGATGATGATGCAAATATTATATGTGCAAAAGCAGCAGATGATCTATTAACTATAAATAATATAACAGCATCTTTTGTAATTGGGAGATTAGGAGATAAAGTCTGTATAAGTGGTAGATCAATAGGAGATATAAATGTACAGATTATACTTGAAAAACTTGGCGGAGGAGGACATATAACTCTTGCAGGAGCTCAAGTAGAAGGTATGGATATAGAAGAAGTAAAACAAGAATTAATAAATAGAATCAATGAATATTTTTCAGAGATAGATAGTTAAAAAATAAATAAATAGGAGGAAATAAGTATGAAAGTTATTTTATTAGATAATATAAAAGGTGTCGGAAAAAAAGATCAAATAATAAATGCAAGTGATGGTTATGCAAGAAATTTCTTATTTCCTAAGAAATTAGCTGTAGAAGCTACTGCAGGTAATTTAAATAATCTAAAATCAAAACAAACCTCAGAACAACATCGAAAGGATGTAGAAAAAGAACAAGCAATGGAAATGGCTGAGCAAATGAAAGATATAGTACTAAAAATAGAAGTAAAAGCAGGAGAAAATGGTAAAATATTTGGAGGAGTAACATCAAAAGAAATATCAGAAAGTCTAAATAAAGATTACAATATGAATATAGATAAGAAAAAAATAATTTTAAAAGAAAATATTAAAATGTTAGGCACATCTACAGTAGAGATAAAATTATATGAAGGGGTTGTGGGAAAACTTAAAGTACAAGTAATAAGTAAATAAAAATGGAAAAGAGGAATTACAATGGAATTAGGAAAAGTACCACCAAACGATATTGAAGCAGAACAAGCTGTAATAGGAAGTATGTTAACAGACAAAGAAGCAGTAATTGCAGCAATAGAAGTTTTAAAACCAGAAGATTTTTATAGAGAAGATAATAAAGCAATTTATACTGCTATAATTAGTTTATATAATAGATCAGAACCAATAGATATAATAACAATAAAAGATGAACTAACATCTAATGGAAATTTTGAAAATGTCGGAGGATTAGAATATTTAGCAAGTCTTCCAGATAAAGTACCAACAACAGCAAATGTAGAAAAATATATAAAAATAGTTGAGGAAAAATCAACATTAAGAACTTTAATAAAAACAGCAAATGAATTAATAGCATTAGGGTATGATCCAACACAAGATGTAGAAACAATTATGGATCAAGCAGAAAAGAGAATATTTGATGTTATGCAAAAAAGAAATCAAAAAGGATATAGCTCTATTAAAGATATATTAGTAGATACTTTTACTAGGTTAGAACAATTATATAATCAAAAACAACATATTACAGGAGTACCTACGGGATTTGCAGACTTAGATTATAAAACATCGGGATTCCATAATTCAGATTTAGTATTAATTGCAGCAAGACCAGCAATGGGAAAATCAGCATTTGCTCTAAATATTGCTACATATGCAGCAACAAAAGCAAAAGTACCTGTTGCAATTTTTAGCTTAGAAATGTCAAAAGAGCAAATGGCAAACAGAATACTTTGTAGTGAAGCAATGGTAGATAGTAATAAAGTAAGAACAGGGAAAATAGAAGATGATGATTGGGGAAAATTAGCCGCAGCATCGGGAGAATTATCAGAAGCAGGAATTTATATAGATGATACTCCAGGAATTTCAATTATGGAAATAAGAGCAAAATGTAGGAAACTTAAGTTAGAAAAAAATATAGGACTAGTTGTTATAGATTATTTACAATTAGTACAAGGAAGCGGAAAAAGAGGGGGAAGCAGAGAACAAGAAATATCAGAAATTAGTCGTTCTTTAAAAATATTAGCAAAAGAAATAAATGTACCAGTAATAGCACTATCTCAATTATCAAGAGCACCAGAACAACGTCCAGATCATAGACCAATGTTATCAGATCTTAGAGAATCTGGTGCAATAGAGCAAGATGCTGATATAGTTATTTTCTTATATAGGGATGATTATTATAACGAAGAAAGTGAAAAGAAAAATATAGCAGAAGTAATTATATCTAAACATAGAGGTGGTTCAACAGGAACAGTAGAGCTTTTATGGCTTGGAAATTATACAAAATTTGCAAACATTGAAAGATATAGAGATTAGAGAGAGGAATGCTTATGTTATTAGAACAGGTACTAAATACAATAAATAAATTTAATCTAATAAATAATAAAGATAAAATAGTAGTCGGAGTCTCAGGTGGACCCGACTCAATGTGTTTAATAAATATATTAAATTATATCAAAAGGGAAAAAATTCTAGATATAGATATTGTGGTAGCACATATTAATCATATGATAAGAAAAGAAGCGGATGAAGAAACAGAATATGTTAGAAACTATTGTAAAAATAATAATATTGAATGTTTTATAAAAAAACAAGATATAGCCCGATTAGCAGAAGAACAAGGAAAAGGTACAGAAGAAATAGGAAGGATGATTAGATATAAATTTTTTGATGAGATAGCATTAAAAACAGAATCAAATAAAATTGCAACAGCACATAATGCTAATGATAATGCAGAAACAGTTTTAATGAATATACTTAGGGGTACAAGCATTTCAGGACTTAAAGGTATAGAAATAAAAAGAGAAGAAAAATATATAAGGCCATTACTAGAATCTAATAGAAAAGATATAGAATTATATTGTAAAGAAGAAAAGTTGAATCCGAAATATGATAAAACAAATAAAGAAAATATATATACACGAAATAAGATTAGAAATATGTTAATACCATATATAGAGGAAAATTTTAATCCAAATATAATAGAAACTGTAAATAGAATGTCAAATATAGCAGAGGAAGAAAATGAGTATATTCAAAAACAAGTGGAAAATGCGTATAAAAAAATGATGTTAAAAGAACAAAAAAACGAAATAATATTAGATTTAAAAAAATTTAATCAAGAAGAAAAAGTTATAAAAAATAGATTAGTGCTATATACTATAAATGAGTTACTAGGCAACTGCCAAGGAATAGAGAAAATTCATATAAATGATATTGTTAAATTATGTAGTAATAATATAGGAAATAAATTTTTAACACCAAACAAGAAAATAAAAGTTTTAGTAAAAAATAAACAAATTTTTTTCACAACTGCAATGTGAATTTCCGTAAGAAAAGCCCTTATATAAAGGCTTTTGGAGAAATAAAAGTTTGAAAAAACACTTGAAAAGAAAATACATATATGTTATATTCCAAAAAGGAATAATATGTAAAAACTTAACTAAAGCGGAAGGAGAGAATAAATTGAAAAACGGAATAAAAACATTAGCTATATGGTTAATATTAATAATTATTTTTATTGTAGCAATTACATCAATAATGGAAAATACGAATAATAAACTTGCATATTCAGAATTGCTTTCAAAAGTAGAATCTAATGAGGTAAAAGAAATAGAAATACAATCAAATGGAAGGACTGCAAATGTATTATTAAGCAATGATGTAGTTCCAAAGGAAGTAAATATACCAAGTATAGATAGTTTAATGAATTCACTTGAAGAACCAATGAAAGACGGATCTATAATTGTAACAGAAAGATCTGAATCAATGCTTTTAGTATTTTTCCAATTATTAGAACCAATAGGAATCTTAATAATATTCTTTGTTTTTTGGTTCCTACTTATGAGAAATAATCAAGGTGGAAGCAAAACAATGTCTTTTGGAAAAAGTAAAGCAAAGGTTCAAAATCCAACAGATAGAGCAAAAGTTACATTTAAAGATGTAGCAGGTGTAGACGAAGAAAAAGAGGAATTACAAGAAATAGTAGAATTCTTAAAAAATCCGAAGAAATATACAGAAATGGGAGCAAGAATACCAAAAGGAGTACTACTTGTGGGTCAACCTGGAACAGGTAAGACATTGCTTGCAAAAGCAGTAGCAGGAGAAGCTGGAGTACCATTTTTTATAATAAGTGGATCAGACTTTGTTGAAATGTTTGTTGGTGTTGGTGCATCACGTGTTAGAGATTTATTTGAGGAAGCAAAAAGGAAAGCACCATGCATAATTTTCATAGATGAAATTGATGCAGTAGGTCGTCAAAGAGGTGCAGGACTTGGTGGAGGACATGATGAGAGAGAACAAACATTAAATCAATTATTAGTAGAAATGGATGGATTTGCTGGTAATGAAGGTGTTATAGTATTAGCTGCAACAAATAGACCAGATATATTAGATAAAGCATTATTAAGACCAGGAAGATTTGATAGACAAATAGTGGTATCAGCACCAGATGTAAAAGCTAGGGAACAAATTCTAGAAGTTCATGCAAGAAGAAAAAGACTTGCAAATAATATAGAGTTAGGAGTAATAGCAAAAAACACATCAGGTTTTTCAGGAGCAGATCTAGAAAATGTATTAAATGAAGCAGCATTACTTGCTGCAAGAAGAAACTTACCAGAAATTGGAATGAAAGAAATAGAAGATGCAATGGTTAAAGTTACAATGGGACCTGAAAAAAGGACTAGAGTAAGAAGTGAAAAAGAAAATAAACTAGTTGCATATCATGAAGCAGGTCATGCAGTTGTAAGTAGATTCTTACCAACTCAAGACCCAGTACATCAAATATCAATTGTACCAAGAGGTATGGCAGGTGGATACACTATGTATAGACCAACTGAAGATAAATCATTTATGTCTAAATCTGAAATGGAAGAAACAATAGTATCTTTATTAGGAGGAAGAGTCGCAGAAAAGCTAATATTGGATGATATATCAACAGGTGCAAGCAATGATATAGAAAGAGCTACAAAGATTGCTAGAGAAATGGTTACTAAATATGGAATGAGCGAAAAAATAGGAACAATAATGTTAGGCTCAGGTCAAGAAGAAGTATTTTTAGGAAGAGATTTTGCACACGCAAAAGAATATTCAGAAGAGACAGCCAAAATAATCGACCAGGAAATAAAGAGAATAATTGATACAGCATTTGCAAGAGCAGCTAAAATTCTTACAGATAATGTAGATAAATTACATGCAGTTGCAGCAGTTCTGTTAGAAAGAGAAAAAATTGATGGTGAAGAGTTTGATAGTATATTTTCATAGAATATCCAATTTAAGATAGAACTTAAATAAAACGAAAAGAGTGTTATAATAAGCAAGGATGACTTATTATGACACTTTTTTTAAAAGAAAACCGGCACATTTAGACATGTGCCGGTTAAGGGAAATTTTTGATTCAAGGTTCTGGCCAGGGGTACAACAACAAATTGCTGTAGGAATCTGTTGTTGTTCTCCAATGGCAAAGGAGTTTCTTTCCCCTAACCATCTTTGACACAGCACTTGCGTCCTCATAAGAAATCGGTAGATTTCTTACGCGGACTGTTGTATCAATACCTTTGAAGAAAACTTCAAAGGATATTAAATGAGAATCATCGACTTTTGCGATGACCACTTCCATTTCCCGCTCTTGTGCTATCTTTGAAGCACAAGAGAACGGAAAAATCGTAACTTTGATATCATTCATCTTAGTTACTTACTTGACGCTAGATAGGGCGTCAAGCTTTCCCCTTTCGTAATATTTTATATGCACATAGCATACACCAATATTGTACCAAATTTCTAGCGAAAAGTCAATTTATGTAAATCGTTTTTTATGGATAAACATATAGAAAAAGCATATGA
>CALXJL010000043.1 GCA_944388615.1 uncultured Clostridia bacterium | reverse complement strand
ATATGTAATAATTGCAAAAAATTATCCAATATAAAATTTCCCATGTGTTTATTTTGCTAAAATGTATCAATCTACATCATATGCAATATTAATACAGACTAAGAGTGCAAGATTTGATGGAATGTATATTAGTAGCTCTGATCCAGTATTATCATTTAGAAATGTTGGCGATAATAAGGTGTTAATAGTCGGATGTGATCATAAAACAGGAAAAGAAGCATCAGATGATGATAAATATAAGATGTTGGAAAATGTAGCAGAAAGTCTGTATAAAGATGCTAAAATTTTATTTGAATGGCAAACAGAAGATAGTATAACACTTGATAAGATTCCATATATAGGAGAATTTTCTTCATTGTGGAAAAATGCATATGTGGCAACAGGATTTAAAAAATGGGGAATGAGTACATCAAATGTGGCAGCAAATATAATAGTGGATAAAATAATTGGAAAAGAAAATAAATATGAAGACTTATTTAGAGCAACAAGAGTAGATGCGGTAAAAAATAGACATGAAGTGAAAAATATGTTATCTGAAACAGGAAAAATGCTAGTGTTGGACAAATTTAAGGACGTTGATGAAGGTGTGCAAAATATTAAAATTGGTGAAGGTAAAGTGGTAAGAGTTGATGGTAAAAAGGTTGCAGTATATAGAGAAACAAAGGATAAATTTCATTTTGTTAGTCCATATTGTAGTCATTTGGGGTGTGACTTAACATGGAATAATACAGCGAAAACATGGGATTGTCCATGTCATGGTTCTAGGTTTGATTATACTGGAAAATCTATTTATGCACCTAGTGTAAAAGATATAGAGACATAGATAAAAAACGCATCTTGAAAATGCGTTTTTTATCTATACTTTCTGATTTATAATGTTACATTATATTACTCGTTTTAGTTGTTCATCTAATCTACTAATATCATTTTCATATTTTTTGATTAATTCTTCTAGTTGTTTTTTAGACAAATCCATATCGCTTATATTTCCTTGTTCATAATCATTTTGAAGATTAATAATTTCATTATTTACATTAACAACTATATTGTCATGTAATTTATTTCTACTATTAGTTTTTTCTTTTTTAGGTTCAGTAATTTCTTTAATATCGTTTTTCTTAAATATCTTACTAAAAAAATTTCTTATTATATTAATAACTTTATTCAAAACTTACCTCCAATAATATTATTTTGAATTTTCTTTTGATTTTTCTTGTAATTTAGCTGATTTTTCTGATTTTTCATTCTTTAGAGCTCTAAGTCTTAAAATTAAATTTTTCATCTGTATAGATTGATTAATAAAGTCCTTGCCAGTTTTAATGGAATCATTTATCCATTGTGTTTCAGGAATGTCTGGAACATCTACTGTTCCCATTTTATATTGAGGTCCATCTTTTGGAACCTTATGATCATCACTTCCTCCTGAAGCATATAAGCCTTTTTGTCTACATTGATCTAATAGGAAATCTATGTCTATTTCTTTAGATTTCTCATTGTTCTGCTTACTTTGATAATGATCAGGATAAAAAACTTCAATTCCATCTAAACTCTTTAATATATCACCAGAACTTATAGCATGTTTAATATCAAATTTTCCTTCATATCTTCCAGGATGTGCCAAAAATGCAAGCCCTCCAGATTTTTTAATGGCTCCTATTGTATCTTCTAGAGATGGTCTACTTGGTGCAACATCAACAAAAAATACAGAATCTGGATTATATAATTCTCCATAAATAAATTGTTTTAAATTAGTTGTACTTTTATTTAATTTTGCTACGTTTTCAGGATGTTTTATAAGCTCATTATAAAATTCACCTATTACTGCATGAGAATTTTCTATAACACCTGGATCAAACTTGAATTTATCTTTATTGTTATCAATCATTTTTAATATGTCTGCTCTAATATCTTTTGTACTTCTATCATCTGTTTTATTTAAATCTACAAAGAATTCAGATTCTTTGTTTTCTAGGAACATTTTAGAAAATTCTTCTGCACGGTTTTCTTCTGTTTCACCCTGGACTTGTGAATAGATGTCTTTATTTTCGGGATGTTTTATAAATTCATGATAAAATAATTTTTTAAAATCAGATCTATTATCTATAACAAATCTATCAAATTCAAGATTATTATCTTTTATTACTCTATCTACTCCTTCTGTTAATAGTTTAGGAACAGGTACTAAGCCTTCATGTATTTTATCCATTTCACTTTCTAAAATATCTATATCAATATTGTAGCCTAAAACTTCTATAACAATTCCTCTATATGTTGTTATCATTTCAACTGCAGGTAATATTTTTATTTCTTCTAGTTTTCTTAGCAATCTTTCAGCTCCAATTCTCACATTTCTTTTTTCTTCATCTGTTACATCTTCTCTATTATTTAATTCTTCTAATCCAACTAAAATATCTGTTACTTGTTTTACTATCATATGATAGCCTTTTACACTATCATGATCAGACATAGATACTATATCTTTTCCATTTCTGCTTGCCCTCATCAGAAGCATAAGTGGACTTTGTGCTCCATCAGATCCTTTAGTATGATTGTGCAAGTCTGCTTGTATATCATCTTTTTTTGGATTTGCTTCTAATTCGTCTAGATACTGTTGTATCTGCTCTTGTGTTAGTGGTTGTCTTACTTGTTTATTCTCTTTTTTGGGTTCTGGTATTATATATTTCATATATTCCTCCACAATAATTTTATTAATATTTTTATATCATATTATTTAATAGATTGCAAACGTAGAATTTGCCATTGCAATTAAAGCTGTATAAAAGAATCTAACCATAAATTGCAAATTGACATAATTTGTGATATAATTAAGTAATCTTGAGCCAAGGCTTAAGAAATAAAAACAGAAAGAGGTAATAATTATGAAAAAAAAGACAACAGAGACTTTTCGGCTGAGTGATCTTGCAAAAATGAAAAAGGCTAAAGATCACAGACTATATCAGGAGACAGTTGATTCGGCTCCAATAGGTGACGGTTGCAAACGATTGTTCCTAAAGAAAAATGGCAGCAATCCACGGCCACGGAATCGAAAATGGCAGGAGGAGTTTATCCAAATGCTCGAGTCCCAAAAAGAAGAGAAAGATGCTCTTATCGAGAATATGCGAATAGATCTCACAGGTCTTGGTGAGCTCATGAACATGGCTAAGGCTGAATATGAAGATGTCTTAGCAGAACTTAAAGAATCTGAGCTAAAATTAAAAAAAGCTCAGATTAGGTATGAGCAGTTTAGGAAGAAACTGACTGCTCAAATCAATGAGAAAAAAATGCTCGAGCAAGAAATTGCAAATGAGCATAAGAGGCTGGAGCAGATGGAGCAGATTCTTTTGCTTCATCCATCTGCAAGTGTAACATCACTTGATAAAAGGTGTGGACATACAATAGTATGCACAGCCTTTGATCAGATGGATTGCTGTGGAGTCGAGGATCTTGTCGAGGACACCACTATCCTTGACTTATTTGAGGAGAATGTGCCGGAAGAGATAAAGGACATGTTCTCATCCGAGAGAGAATTTTATTCTGCGATAGAATACACAAAGCTTGCTTTGGTGTACTTTGTCGAGGAGGATAAAGCTCCTAAGCTGTTATATGACAGCAACGGTATCACAGAACTCCTGAAGCTTCAGGGAGTACTGTGAACTTCATAATTAAAACCTTACGGGGGATTTGCTAAAATCCCCCATCATTTGGTATGACGGGCATATCAATGATCTGTGGTGAAAGTCCACTGAGACGTAGTTATAACGAATTATGAGAAGAAAAAAGAATACTCACAAGTAGAATAAGTGGCATAGAAAATGAGTATTACAAAGTAAAAAATGAATACATATCTTGTGCTATAGTATGGTATGAGGGAACAAAGGTATTAATTCCTAGTACACATTTAGGAATATCTAAAATTAATAAGTCAATGGTTAGAGGTATGATAGGAGCAATAATTGGTTTTATAGTAATAGAAATTGATACTGTTTCTAATATAGCAATCGCAAGTAGAAAAGATGCAATGGATTTAAGAGCAGGATTAGAACTATCTAAACTAAAAGTAAATGATACTGTAAGAGTAAGAATAATTGCTGTAGGTGTTAAACATATAATAGTTGAATTGTATGGAAAAGGTTATTATAAAAGCAGATAATTTACAACATATATTTATTTTAAATTGTAAAAATTATTATATACCAGGAGAATATCTGAAGGTAAGAATTGAAAAAATTGATATTGAAAATGATATATTTGAATTATCAGCAAAAGATTTTATTGAGAATCCTTATACAATAAGATTTAACAATTATCCACATTATTTAGATAATGTGTTAATAAAGGTACCAGAAATTAAAGAAGGTAAAAAATTAATTTAAGGGTATTTGATGAGAATAATTTAAGAGAACATCTTTTTGTATAATTTATAAATGTTCGCTTGATTTTTTAGCAAAAATATTATAAGATAATCGCAACCTTACGCTAAACGAAAGGCTAGCTCTTTCTAAAGGGCGGAAAGGGGGCTATCTCTTGAATCATTGCGACTTAATCTTGCATTTAGTAGAGCAGTTAATGGCAGAAAAAGAAAAAACATCATACTACAACAAGAACAAAAACAACAAGTGCAAGATACAAAAAATGTTAAGACTAAAGAGTAGCAATACATAGTCGGTAGAGTGGGAAGTTACGGTCCTACTCTATTTTTAGCATAAAAAAGTATGTGTAGTTACGGTACACATACGACTACTCTTGAACAACTGCGACTCAATGTTCATTTATTTTGTAATTAAATAATAACATATTAATTTGAATTTGTCAAACAATTTTTCAAAATCACAGTATATTATTAACTCAAAAAAATATGGGACATTTTTACGTACCAGTCACAAAAATCGACTTATGTAATTGTAATACCATTGATTTTTTTTAAAAATAATGGTATTATATTTACATAATTTTGTAACTTTCATAGATGATATTTTTTTTTTTTTTTTAACAAATGTCTATATAAAGGAGTGTGATATTACAAGCGATATTGTAACTAGCAAACCAAAAAAATATTCAAAAAGGAGGACTACATAGTGTTACAGTTGCAAACAAAAGCCATTGACATCTGCCGGATTAGTAAACTGCTTGTGAAATATAATGTTAAAGCAAGAATAACTGATTCGGTAATCACTCTGTATGGTGATGTTTCTGATGAGTTGCTTAACCAACTTTGTGGTAGCATTGAGATCAATGTTATTCAAAACTTTATAAGTAAAGAGCCATTGGATGTTCCTAAAGAAACTTCATTTATAAAGAGTGATGAACGTACCCAGAGAGAAGTTGTGGAAGAACTTAAAAAGGTTGAAACTCCACAAACACCCCCTACTTTATCGCATCATCCTTCCGAATATGATTTGATCTATTCCGAAGTTAAACGCGGTGAAGTATATCTGTGCGATTTTGGAGAGCCTTATGGTAGTGAGCAAGGATTCAAAAGATATGCAATCGTTATACAAAACGATGATGGAAATTTACATTCTCCCACTACAATCGTGATTGCTTGTACGACAGAGCATAAGAAAATACTTCCAGTTCATTATCATTGCACATTTTCTTCTCAAAACATGATTGACTACGATTTTGCAAGAGTGGGTTCAGAGGAAAATGTAATTATGGCAGAGCAGATTCAAACAGTTGACAAAACCAGACTACGTAAATATCTCGGAACATTAACACCTGAATTTATGACAATGCTTCAGGAGAAGATTGATATTTCGTTACATTTAAGCAGAGAGGTCAAAAGCATTGTAAAAAAAGAAAAGGTTTCTGTAGATAGGCCTGTACCTAAAGAACGCAAAGATGTGAATATGGTTCAGGTTCAGTTGTTATCGTTTGTCGATATTAATGAACTATTGAAAATTTCACAAAACTATTCTACGGATGAAGTTAAAGCACATAGAATTCTTGAATTGTTTGGCTTTGATTTTAAGAAAAATGGTGTTCAGTATTTACTCAAAGCAATTATTACTTCTCCTAAAGATGCTTACTTTAACCTTGAAACTTTATCTGAAAGCGTTTCTCGAACTGAAAGCATTGATAAGGAAGAAATAAAACGCTTAATCGTTGCGAGAGTTAAAGAAACATTCGGTTTCCGAAAAGCTCCTACGATTGATTTCATTCGGTTGGTTAATAATTTTTTATTAAAACAGGAGGTTGACTATGAAAAAACTAACATTTAAAGTAAGTTCACCCAAAGATTGCTCAGTCGTTTCGTTGATTAAAGAGGTTAATAAAATCTCTTGTCGGATTTATCTTGATCTCGAAAATGGCTTCGTAGCTGTCGAAAATGTCAATGATACCATGATTGATTCAGTTATAGAATTGGTTGATAACTATTATACAGTCCTGGGAGTTGAGATTGACAACACTTTTGAAGAAAGCACAGAAAAACAGCCTACAGTTTTGAACCCTCAATCCGAAGATGATTTAATTATCAAAAAGGTTGAGTTTGAAAACGAATATGTCGAAAACCGCATAAATAGTTTTCTCAAAACTGCATATTGGGCCCTGTATAACAGACATGCGACTGAAAAGGAGATTGGTGATTATATTCTCACATGCATGTTCGAAATCTCTATAAGATATTACTCAAAACCTATTATCGAGTTCTCGGTCGGAGATATTGTTGATGTGAACTATGGTTCTCACCTTCCTGGTGAAATTATGGGTGGACATGTCCATGCTATTGTGTGCAATATTCTCAATGAAAATATGGCATACGTAGTTCCTATTACCAAAGTAAGAACAGATATATCTTCTCTTTCTTATTTGTTTATGGATGTACAGCAAGATGCTACTTATAATAATGAATATTATAAAGGTGGTACTGTCCTTGTTGACAAAGGTAAATACGTAAGAGCAGAAAGATTTAACTCTGTAATTGGTAAGACAAAGCCGGAATTCTTTGAGAAACTGTTGTATCAGTTGGCATCTAGTTTCGATTTTACAGCTTGCCTTGCTGAAATAGTTGAAGATGATAGTGATCTGTCTTTCACTATGGGAGAAACTACTGATGAAGTGGTTGAAACTCCAACTGCAACAGATGATACTGCTGATAAGGTAGCAAAGAAATCCGCTGCTAAAAAAGTAGGTGGAGAAGAAGCTGCTTTGTTGGAAACTATCGGATTTGCTTTCGATAAGTTGGAGGCTACCAAAAAGGTTGAAGAACAGGTTGAATCCTTCTTGACCGATATTGGTATGACAACAACTGAAAGAATGGTTACACAATCTTTTATCATTGCTTGTGATATTAAGAAAATCAATTATGAGAGTGTTATTCTCGGATTGCATGAGCAGTTTCCTAAAGTAAAAGAGGAACTCATCAAAAATATCTTGAAAGAGGCATTCAAGAATTGGTTGGAAAAGTATCCTATTCTGGCAGAAAAGTGTCCCAAAATATCTCTTATGTCTGTACTCAAAGTATTTGCAAAGAGATTGGCATAAGCACAAATCTGCTAATTAGACTTTGGCTAGGCGGGAGATGTATCTCCTGCCTAGTTTTGGTGCCCAGCATGGGTAAAACTTATGGGTGAAAGTCCACTGTATTAAGCGGATAAGGTGTCAAAATTCAATGAAGTCCAAAATAGTAACCGTAACCTTAATGCGTAAATCAGGCAGGTAGACGATGATTTAATCAGCATTTCTGATTACTGCCAAAAGGTAGCACATATTTAATTTTGAATAGAACCGCCGTATGCCGAACGGCACGTATGGTGGTGTGAGAGGGGAAATTTAAATTTTCCCTACTCGATTTGCTTGACTAACTACATATTTTAAGGTATTATATAGATTAGAAAATTTAGCGAAAAAAGGAGACTAAATATATATGTTATGTTCGATATGTAAAAAAAACACGGCAGTGATTTTTATAAATAAAAAAGATAAAGATAATAAAGTAAATACAGAAGGGTATTGCTATAATTGTGCAAAAGAGCATGGAATTAATCCAATGCAATCTTTGGGTGCAAATTTAAATATTTCAGATGAAGATATAAATAATATGACAAAACAATTAGAAACAATGTTTCAGGATATCTCAGAAAACATGGACATTGAAGGAATAATAACAGATCCTACTACCGAAAATGCAGATTTAGGAGAAGATGGACCAAAAGCAGTTCCATTTGGGGCTATTTTTACAAATATGTTTTCAGGAAATAAAAAAGAAGAGTCAGCAGAAAACAATAAATCTAATGGAAAACAAAGAGTAAAAACAGAGAAAAGGCCAAATAAACAAAAAAAGGCATTAGACACATTTGGAACAAATTTAACATTAAAAGCTCAACATAACCAATTAGATGCTGTAATTGGTAGAGATAGAGAATTACAAAGAATGATACAAATATTAAATAGACGTTCAAAAAATAATCCATGTTTAATAGGAGAGCCAGGAGTTGGAAAAACAGCTATAGCACAAGCATTAGCAATAAAAATTGCAGAAAAGAAAGTACCAGCAAAATTATTAAATAAAGAAGTATATTTATTAGATATGACAGCAGTTATTGCAGGAACACAATTTAGAGGGCAATTTGAATCTAGAATGAAAGCAATAATGGATGAATGTAAAAACTTGGGAAATATTATTTTAGTAATTGATGAAATTCACAATATAATAGGAGCAGGAGATGCTGAACATTCAATGAATGCAGCAAATATTTTAAAACCAGCTCTAGCAAATGGTGAAATACAACTAATAGGAACAACTACATTAAAAGAATATAGAAAATTTATTGAAAAAGATACTGCATTAGAAAGACGTTTTCAACCAATAATTGTAGAAGAACCATCTATTACAGATTCAATAAATATATTAGAAGGAATAAAAAAATATTATGAAGAATATCACAGAGTAAGAGTATCAACAGATGTAATAAAACAAGCAGTTATAATGTCTGAAAAATATATTCATGATAGATTTTTACCAGATAAGGCCATAGATATATTAGATGAAGCTTGTTCAAGAATAAATTTAAATAATAAAGATTTATATGAATTAGAAATATTAAAAAATGAATTAAAAAATGTGCAAGAAGAAAAAGAAGAAGCAGCACTTGCAGATTCAACAGAGGATTACAAAAAAGCAGCAGATCTTAAAACAAAAGAATGTGCATTAATAGAGAAAATAAATGAAATTAATTCAAGATTAGAACTAGTAAATTTAACAGTTCAAGATATAGCAGAAGTTATTGAAAACTGGACTAAAATACCAGTAACTAAGATTACAGAAGAAGAAACACAAAAACTTTTAAATTTAGAAAACAACTTACATAATAGTATTATTGGACAAGATGAAGCAGTAAAATCAGTATCAAAAGCAATTAGAAGAAATAGAGCAGGACTTAAAAGTACAAAAAGACCACCTTCATTTATATTTGTAGGTCCAACAGGAGTTGGAAAAACACAACTAGCAAAAGCACTTGCATATGAAATGTTTGGAAGTGAAGATTCTATAATAAGAATAGATATGTCTGAATATATGGAAAGTCATTCAACAGCAAAACTAATAGGTGCACCTCCAGGATATGTTGGATATGATGAAGCAGGTCAATTAACAGAAAAAGTAAAAAGAAATCCATATTCTATAGTTTTATTAGATGAAATAGAAAAAGCACATTCAGATGTATTTAATATATTACTACAAGTCCTAGATGATGGAAGATTAACAGATGCACAAGGAAATACAGTAAGTTTCGAAAATACAATTATAATAATGACATCTAATATAGGTTCAAATTTAAATCAAAATTCTATAGGCTTTGGAAAGACAGAAGAAAATTCTTCAAAAATTATGGATAGTTTAAAAGAACATTTTAGACCAGAATTTTTAAATAGAGTTGATGAAATAGTAACATTTACATCATTAAATAAAGATCAATTAATAAAAATAGTAGAATTAATGCTTAAAGATACACAAAAAGTTTTAAATGATAAAGATATTACTTTAATTATAACTGAAAGTGCAAAAGGTTTCTTAGTAGAAAAAGGAACAGATTTAAAATATGGAGCAAGACCATTGAGAAGAGCAATACAAAAATATGTAGAAGATGAAATATCTGAAATGATATTAAGATCAGAACTAACAAATGGCCAAACATTAGAAATAGATTTAGAAGATAACTCATTAAAATTCAAAGTTATAAATTAATATATGAGTTATTATGGGGGAAATTATATGTTAAAAAATGTACCAAATGCGCTTACAATATTTAGATTTATACTAATACCATTCTTGATAATCGGTATGGTAACCAATAATTATATAGCTACATTTATTTTATTAACAGTATCAGCTATTACAGACATATTGGATGGATTTATAGCAAGAAAATTTAATTTAATATCAGATTTTGGAAAACTAATGGATCCATTGGCAGATAAATTAACACAAATAACAGTATTAGTAGGATTTTCATTAAAAGAAATAATACCATTTTGGATCTTAGGGATAGTGTTAATAAAAGAATTTACAATGATTTCGGGAGCATCATTCCTATATGGAAAAGAAATGGTTGTATCTAGTAAATGGTATGGAAAATTGTCAACAGTAACATTGTATATAGCAATGGTATCATCATTAATAATAAATCAGTGGGAAACACTACCTAAATTTGATATATACATATATTATTTAGCATTAGGATTAACAATTTTCTCTTTAATTATGTATGCAAAAACATTTGTTAAAGATGGGTATTTAAAAAAGAAAAAATAAAAATGATAAAGCATAAAAATTAGTACGGCTCAAATCATTAGACAAAACTAGTTTAATGGTTTGAGTTTTTTTTATAGGGAAATTTGACAGAAAGCACAAATTATTGTATAATACACCATAGCATTACCAAATAAAGGTAAAATAAGAGATTTAATTTTATGTATGAAGTATATATTTTAAAATGGTGTGTAAAATATATATAAAATTGAGAGATGTTAGAGATTTATTTAGAATAGTAAAATTGTGAGCAAAGGTTAATAGTGTATATCTTTGTGTATATTTTAATTGTGAAAATAGATATACTTCTTATATAAACTTTAAATATTATATGCAAAATTGTTAGAGAGGAATGATAGAAAGAAATGGATAATGAGAAAACAGAAGGAAAAGTGGAGGTAAAAGTAGAACAAATAGAAGTAAAAAAAGCTCCAAGAAAAACAAAGCCTGTAAGAAAGGTAAAAAAAGATGTAGCAGATAAAAAAGGTAAAGCTACAACAAAGAAAGAAACTAAGAAATCAAAAGAAAAAGATTCAAAAGTAGATGAAAAAAAGACTTCAAAAAAAACTAGCAGAACAAGATCTAGTAAAAAAGAAAAAGGAGATTCAAAAACAAATTATACAGTATTTAATATGAATCAAAGAAATAAGGAAGAATTTAGTTTTAAAAAAGAACCATTAAAAATAATCGCATTGGGTGGAATTGAAGAGATTGGAAAAAACATGACATTGTTTGAATATGAAGATGAAATAATAATTGTTGATTCAGGATTAGAATTCCCAG
>CALXJL010000042.1 GCA_944388615.1 uncultured Clostridia bacterium | reverse complement strand
TATTAAATCTTTTCTCAATTCTTCTAAATCTATCAATTAAGCTCACTCCTTTTTAATAGTCTGTTTTAAGCTATAAAAAATCTCTCAAATTCTTCTTCTGTAATTACTTCTTTTTCCAGAAGTGTATTTGCTACTGCATTTAACTTATCCATATTATTTGCTAAAATAGATTGTGCTCTTAAATAAGCGGTATTTATTATTTTTCTAACTTCTTGTCCTACAGTATCTCCAAAGTTTTCTCCAAACATTTGTAATTCATAAGGATCTTTATCTGTATTTATAGAAATTGGTCCAACAACATCACTCATACCATATACAGTAACCATATTTTTAGCAATTTTTGTTGCAACTTCTATATCATTACTTGCACCTGTTGAAATATCATTTAAAGCTATTTTTTCTGCAGCTCTTCCACCTAATAAAGCAACAAGTCTTTCTTCCATTTCTGTTTTTGAAATATAACTTTTATCCTCATTTGTACGATACATTGTATATCCTCCTGCTACTCCACGAGGAATAATAGATATTTCTTTTACTGCCTCTTGTGTCTCTAAAAATTTACTTACTATTGCATGTCCTGCTTCATGGAATGCAGTTAATCTTTTATCTTTATCTGATATAACTCTACTTTGTTTTTCAAGACCTACAGTTACTTTTTTCACAGCCTCTTCAATATCATCTTTTCCTATTGATCTGTGTTTATTTATGGTTGCAATAATAGCAGCTTCATTTAATATATTAGCAAGTTCGGCACCTGTAAAACCTGCTGTATCTTCTGCAATACTCTTTAAATTTATATCATTTGATAATTTCTTATTTTTAGCATGAATTTTTAGTATTTCCTCTCTTCCTCTCATATCTGGAAGACCAATATTAATTTGCCTATCAAATCTACCAGGTCTTAATAATGCATCATCTAACATTTCTGGTCTATTTGTTGCTGCTAAAACAATAACAGTTTCCTTACTATCAAACCCATCCATTTCAACTAGTAATTGATTTAATGTTTGATTGTTTTCAGATTCTGCTCCACCTGAGCTTGTTCTTCTAGAACCTATAGCATCTATTTCATCTATAAACACTATACATGGAGCAACTTTTTTAGCCTTCTCAAATAATTTTCTTACTCTTGATGCTCCAAGTCCAGCAAACATTTCTATAAATTCAGATCCACTAAGTGATATAAAAGGAACATTAGCTTCTCCAGCAATTGCTTTAGCAATTAATGTTTTTCCTGTTCCTGGTTTACCACAAAGTAAAACTCCTCTAGGTATTTTAGCACCCATATCATAAAATTTTTGTGGTTTTTTTAGGAAATCTACAATTTCAATCATCTCTTGTTTCTCTTCATCAAGTCCTGCAACATCATCAAATTTTGTTTCTGTTTCTGCTGTTTCTGCATCATATATTTTTCCTTTATCTCCCAATCCCTGCATTTTAAATATTAATACAAACATTACAATCAATAAAATTGTTGGTAATAAAGAAAATAATGATGAAGACATTTTCACAAGGACATTTTGTTGATTTTGAATTAATTGGATTTCGTTTCCTTCTTCCACTTTTGTTTGTATTAATTCGATAAATGCTTGTGTATTTGGTACTATTGCATATTTTTCTTCTTCTTCATCTCTATATTTTAATTTTAAAGAAGTACTACCTACTGTCATTTCTATTTTTTCTATTTTTCCTTCATTTACATCTTTAATTAAATCTGTATAAGCTACATTTTTAGTATCTTCCTCTTTATTATTGTTCATATAAAAATAAGACACTATTCCAATTGTAATTATTAATATAAGTGCTACTACAGAAATCCATAGATATTTATTATTATTTTTTTCATTATTTTTATTAGTATTATCGTTTTTCATTATATATCTCCTTCCAAATTCTCATCTGTAGATTCACCTACATCCTCTTTTTTATCTTTTTTATCTGAATTATCATTTTGTTCCTTTCTATCATTTTCTTTTTCATCTTGTTTTACTTCTTCATCGACTTTTTCTTTTATAGATTCAACTATTTTACTTATTACTTGCTGTTTTTTTGTATTATCTGATTTTATTATAAGTATTGATGCTATTAAATAAATATATGCAATCGAAGTATACATCGTTCTAAAATAAGTAATCTCTATATTAAAAATAATATTAAGTATTACATATATTATATTTAGAACTATTGGTAATGTTAAAGAATATATTGATAAATTATATATTCCAGATGAATCTATATTTATTTTAAACATTTTTGATGTTATATATCCTAATAACATTAACAATACTACTGTAATAAATGTTGATATGAAATATGAAATAAATACTATTACAAAAATTACAAATGCCACATAAATATACATTCTAATAATTGTACTGCTATTCAAGAAATCTTCTATATATTGCTTATCAAAATCTTCTAAAGAATATGCAGTAGCAAATGATGCATAATCATATGTTGTTTCAGAATTTAATGCACTAGACATTAAAATAAACCTATCTTTTAAGATTATTATTCCATTTTCATGTTGTTTTAAATCATTCTTATATTCTTCTAAAGATGCATCATCCACATCGCCTGTATTGATTATTATTTTACCATTTAAGATTCTTTCACTATATATATCAAACTTTTCATTGTTATTTATACTTAAACTATTAGTAGACCTATTAAAACTCAATTGAGTAATATTTTCGTCAAAATAATTTTTAATTGATTTCATATCTTGACTAAAAATATACCCCATACAAATAGCTGTTACTAAAGATAGAATGGCTATTAGCTTTAGTAAATATGATGTTGACTTGCTTTTTTTCTCTTTAAGAAAAATTTCGTATTTTTCAAAATTCTTTATACTAAATATTAATTTCTTCCAAAATGATATTTTAGTATTTTCATTTTCCATTTATTGTGCTCCTCTCTTCATCTAGAGAACTTCTTTATATTGTTATATCCATTTTATGATTTTATATTACTTAAGTTATAACTTTTCAACTACTACACCATTTTTTGTGTCTTTCACAATATAACCTTTTTCCTTAATTTCATCTCTAATTTTATCAGATAAATCCCAATTTTTATTTTCTCTTGCTTTTTTTCTTTTTTCTAGTAGCTCAATTATATCTTTTGGTAAGTTTATTTCTTTTTTACTTTTTATATAGTTTTCTGAATTTTTAATATCTAAACCTAGAACTTTATCAAACTCTAATAATAAATCAGAAAATTGACTAGATTTATTTGGATTTTTAACTATTTCCCATACATAGCTCAAAGCTAAAGGAATATTTAAATCATCATTAATTGCTTCTGTAAATTTATTTCTATAATTATCTATTATTGAATTATCTATTATTGAATTTCCTGATTGATGTTTTAGAAAACCATCTCTTAATCTATCTAAAGATATCGCACTTGCTTTTGCTCCCTCAAAAGTAAAATTTAATTTATTTCTATAATGTGCTGAAAAACAAAACATCTTATAGGCTAATGGTTCAATTCCCTTTTCTTTTAATTGATGTAATGTATATACGTTTCCCAAACTTTTTGACATTTTTCCGCCATCAACTTGTAAAAATTCAACATGCATCCAGTATTTTGCCGGTATTTTTCCACTTAATCCTTTACATTGTGCTATCTCGTTTTCATGATGTGTTGGTATATGGTCTATTCCTCCTGTATGAATATCAAATTGCTCTCCCAAATATTTTCTTCCCATAGCCGAACATTCCATATGCCACCCAGGATATGATAATCCCCAAGGACTCTCCCATTTCATTATATGGTTTTCTGGTGCTTTAATCCATACTGCAAAATCATATGAGTTCCTTTTTTCTTCATCAACTTCAACTCTTGCTCCTGCTATTTGATCTTCTACATTTCGATTTGACAATACTGGATATTTATCTAATTTAGATATATCAAAATATATTCCCTTACTTGTTTCATAAGCAAAACCTTTTTTTACAAGCTCTTTAACAAATTCTAGCATATCTGTAATATGCTCTGTTGCTCTAGCAATAATTTCTGGTTTATCTATATTTAAATCATCTAAATCTTTCAAAAAAGCTTTTTCATAAAATCTTGCTATTTCATATGGATCTTTATTTTCTCTTATTGCTGCTTTTTGCATTTTATCTTCACCTTCATCTGCATCAGATTCAAGATGACCTACATCTGTTATATTCATTACATGTTTTATTTTAAAGCCATTATACTTCAACATTCTTCTTAAAGTATCCATAAAAATATAAGCCCTTAAATTACCTATATGTGCATAATTATATACTGTTGGCCCACACGAATATATTTTTACTAAATTATCCTCAATTGGATGAAATTCTTCTTTTTCTCTTGTTAGTGTATTATATAATTGTATCATACATATATCCTTATCAATTATTTTTAGGTTTTAATAGAATGTTAAAGTAGAACTTTAACATTCTATTTTGGATATCCTATAACCAATTTATTGAGTCGTTGTAACTTCATTTGTAACTTCATTTGTACTTGATGGTGGTTCTTTAATTTTGGCTACAGTTATTGTAATAGTAGATCCTTCTTCAACTTTAGAACCGGCATTAATACTTTGAGCAATTACTGCTCCATCTGTTCCAGATTCAACTTCAGTTACTTTCACACTTACTTTTAATCCTACTGCTTTTAATGCAGATTCTGCTGTTGCTTGAGTTTCACCAATTACACTCGGTACAGTTACCTTCTTTGTATCTACTATAACAGGATCACTCGGAGTTGTATTTGTAACCGTATTAGTATTTTGTGAAGTACTAGATGGACTCGTATGTATTGTACATGTCTCAGTTATTTTATTGTATTTTCCATTTGAATTAGTAGTCCACAAAGTTGTTTGTTCTTTCTCAGGTGTAGTCAAAAATCTTTTGGTTGTTGGATTTGGACAATATTCTGTTACAAGTTTTCCAGATTCTGAACAAACAGTTGCACCTTCATGACCCGTACATTCTTCTGGAACTGTTCCAGAAACAAAATATATTGTTTCTGTTCTACTACAAGATGATGTTGCAGATTTTCCAGAATCCATACATATCTTTGCTGTTACCACATTACTAGGTTGAACAAATCTAGCTTCTTCTAGATCCTTATGTATATCTTTCATTATTGCAGACCATATTTTTGCTGATGGATTACCAGAGAATGAAACAGATTCATTAGTATCATATCCATACCATGTAGCAGCTGTATAATATGGTGTAAATCCGCAAAGCCATCTATCAACACTCTCATCTGTAGTTCCTGTTTTTGCTCCAACATCCATATTAGACATTGCACAACTTTTAGCTGTACCTTTACTTCCTACTACTGGTTCTGTAAGAACATTCTTCATTAAAAACGCATTTTCCGTAGATAATACTCTTTGTCTAGTTTGGTTTGGTTCAAGCACAACCTTACCATTTGCATCTTCTACTCTAGTATAAAATGTAGGTGTTATATATTCACCATCATTTGCAATTGCTGCATATGCTCCTGCCATTTCTAAAACACTAATACCATTACGTTGTCCTCCTAATGCTAGTGAAAGTACTTCATCATTAGCAGTCGAATTTTCATCAGCAGTTACTAAACTAGTTACTCCTGCACTTCTTAGAAATTCTATTGATTTTTTAGGTGTTAATTCTGACATTATTTTTAATTCAACTATATTTGATGATGCTTCAATTGCATGTGGTATTGTTGTTAAACCTTGATATCCTGTTGAATTTTTAGGTGTATAATTTCCAAAAGTTGTAGGAGAGTCATCATAAACTGTTCCCATATTTATTATTCCATTTTCTAATGCAGGTGCTATAACTGCTATTGGTTTTATTGAAGATCCTGGTTGTCTTTTACTTTGGGTTGCTCTATTTGTTCCTAGTGCATTAGTATCAGTTCCAAGTCCACCTACAGTTCCTACTACATAACCAGTTTTGTGATCAATTATAACCATTGCTGATTGAGTATGTTCTCCTTCTACTTTTTTAGATTTTTTTACATAGGTAGAATCCTTATGATATTCTTCTTCCATTCTAGCTTGTATTGTAGGGTCAACAGTAGTATATATCTTATATCCTCCACCATATACTTTTAATCTAGCTGCGTCATATGTTAAATCATTTTCTTCTGCTATTTGTTTAACAACTTGATTTATAGCTGCTGTAGCATGATATGATAATGATGCATTTCCCAAAGTACCTTTTGTAAATGTTAAACCAGCATCTACTTTTGCTATTGCTTCATTATATTCTTCTTCACTATCTATTTTGCCTAATTCTTTCATTTTGTTAAGAACAGTTTTTGTTCTAGTTTTTATTCTTTCACTTATTTTTTCTGCATTTTCAGTATCATATGGATTATAACTATTTGGTGAATGATTGATTCCTGCTAGAAATGCACATTCTGCTAAATCTAATTGAGATACATCTTTGTTAAAATAATAACTTGCACCTGCACCAACACCAACATTAGTACCACCCATGAACACAATATTTAAATACATTTCTAATATTTGATCTTTTGAAAGCATTTTTTCTAAATTATATGCTCTAGCCATTTCTCTTATTTTTCTTTGGACACCTGCCCAACTAGAATTATCTTTATCTTCTTTTAGATTTTTTATTAATTGCTGTGTTATAGTACTTCCACCAAAAGAAGATTCTCCTCTATTAAATATATATGTAATTGTAGCTGCTGCTGATCTTTTTATATCTATTCCATTATGTTCATAAAATCTTTCATCTTCAATTGATACAAATGCTATTGGTAAATATTTTGGTAATTCGTCATATTTCACAATTTTTCTATTAGCATCACCACTAACTTCTGTAATTAGTTCGCCATTTGCATCATAAATAGTAGTATTTCCTCCAGCACTCAGTAAATCCTCTTCTGTAAGTTTATATTTATCACTTGTAAATATTCCTACTACAATACCTGCTAATATAACAAACATTAAAAGCATTATTATAATTAATATTTTAATAATCTTTTTTATTTTTCCATTTTTCTTTTTAGGTTTCTTTTTTCCATCTTTTTTTTCAACAAGATCTTTTTCGTTTTTATCTATTTTATGCTTTTTCTTGCTATTATCCATACGTTTTGCATTACTTCCCATTTAATGTAACCTCCTTTGTTACTATAAAAATATTAACTACCGAAATATCTATTTTTGTCTTGTCCTATTATATTATATTTCTAAAAAAAAGAAAAGAGTTTATAATAAGAAACTTTGTTTAAATCCATCCTTTATATTTCATATAAATTTTAGCACAACATTCACAATCGAATTCTGCTCTATGGAAGCCATTTTCAACTATCCCTATATATCTTGCCATTGTTCCTAATTTATGATTACTTAATTCAGGAGCCATTTGTCTACTAATTAGTAGAGTGTCTATAATCTCATTATCTGAAAAGCTTTTATTTGAATTATTTTGTAAAAAACCCATGTCAAATGATGCATTGTGAGCTATCATGGGATTATTTCCTATAAAACTCACAAGCATCGGCATAATTTTTTCAACACTAGGAGCATTTTTGACCATTTCATTAGAAATACCTGTTATTTGTGTTATTTTGTTTGGAATTTCATTTTTAGGCTTTATTAAAGTTGTAAATACATCTATTTTATTTGTCTTATTATATTTTATTGCACTAATTTCAATTAATTCATTTAATATTGGAGATAATCCTGTAGTTTCTACATCAACCGCTACAAATATATTATCTTCCTCTATTGTTCCAAATAAATTCATTTGTTCCATTTTTTTCTCCTTTTATTTTTCCATTTTATATCATTACTTTATATTCCATTTCTTCCATATAGGGGAACATTTCTTTTACTCTTTTCTTAGTTATAATAGATAATCTTGGTTGAGGATTTTTAGGGTCGTCTGTTAATAGTTTTTGAGTATAACAATTATCTGCTGTTTTGAATAACAGATATCTATTTCTAACATAAGTAAAATATAACTGATATCCATTAGATAATTCTTCTTCCATTTTTTGAAATTCATAATTTTTATCCATATATTTTCACCTTTTAATTAATCATATCACTAAATTCTTTTTCTGTAATAATCTTTACGCCCAATTCTTGCGCTTTTTTTAGTTTACTTCCCGCTTCTTCACCTGCTATTACATAAGTAGTTTTCTTTGAAACCGAACTAGAAGTTTTACCTCCCAATTTTTCTATAATCTCACTTGCTTCATTTCTAGAATAATTCTCTAAAGAACCAGTTAAAACAAAAGTCATTCCCTCGAATTTATTCCCTGTATCTTTTTCTAAAGACTCCATATTAACACCTGCTACTTTTAATTTTTCTAAAAGATCAACAGTTTGTTCTTGTCTAAAAAAATTATATATACTAGTTGCAACTATTTCTCCGACATCATTATTAGAAATTAAACTCTCATATGATGCATTAGCTAAATTTTCTATATTCTTATATGCTTTTGCTAGACTTTTGGCTGATTTAATACCAACATGTCTTATTCCTAATGCATTAATCAATTTAAATAGATCTCGTTTTTTGCTATTTTCAATACTATCTATTAGATTTTGTGCAAATTTTTTACCATTCTTTTTTAATGATGCAATATCTTCTAATGTTAAATTATATATATCAGAAATATTGTTTACTAATCCTTTTTCCATTAATTGTTCTATAATACTAGCTCCAAGACCATCTATTTCCATACCCTCTTTAGAAGCAAAATGTATTATACTTCTTAGTGCTTGTGCTTTACATTCAATTCCTATACATCTGGTAACAGCTTCTCCTTCTTCTCTTATAGCAGGTGCTCCACATACAGGACATGTTTTTGGCATTTTAAAAACCTTCTCACTTCCTGTTCTTTTATTTTTTATTACATCAACCACTTCAGGAATTACATCACCTTGTTTTTGAATAACAACTGTATCCCCTATTCTTATATCTTTATCTTTTATAAAATCTTCATTATGCAGTGTTGTTTTAGATATTGTTGAACCATCTACTTGAACTGGCTCTAATATAGCCATTGGAGTTATAGCTCCAGTTCTTCCAACTTGACAAATTATATCTTTTAAAATAGTTTCTTTTTTCTCTGGAGGATACTTATATGCAATTGCCCATTTAGGGAATTTATAGGTAGTACCTAGTTTTTCTCTAAAACTTAAACTATCTACCTTAACTACAGCCCCATCTATGTTAAAAGATAATTTTTCTCTATCTTCTCCTATTTTTTTTATTGCATTTACCGCTTCTTCGATATTATTACAAGGTATTTTTACTGGATTTACATTAAATCCTAATTCTTCTAAAAACATTAATTGTTCATAATGAGAATTAAACATATTATTGGTTAACCTTTGTACATTAAAAATATAAATATCAAGTGGTCTGCTAGCAGTTATTTTTGAATCCAATTGTCTTAAAGAACCAGCAGCAGCATTTCTAGCATTAGCAAATAAAACATCACCTTGTTCTTGTCTTGTTTTGTTTAAAGTTTCAAACCCTTGTTTACTAATAAAAACTTCTCCTCTAACAATTATATCTACATTTTTATTTAATTTTTGTGGTACAGTTTTTATAGTTTTTATATTTTCTGTTACATCCTCTCCTATTAAGCCATTTCCCCTTGTTGCTGCTCTTACTAAAACTCCATTTTTATATTCTATTGCTACAGATAAACCGTCAATTTTGGTCTCTACTACATATTTTAATTCTTCATCTTCTTGCTGTTTTTTAACTCTTTCATCAAACTCATAAAGCTCTTCAAATGAAAATATATCTTGCAGGCTCTGTAATGGGACTTCATGTTCAACTTCTTCAAATTTAGAATTAACTTGTCCTCCCACTTTTTGAGTTAAAGAATCTCTTGTTATAAATTCTGGGAACTGATTTTCTAATTCCTTTAGCTTTTTTAACATCATATCATATTCATAATCACTTATTTCTGGTGAATCTTCATTATAGTATTTATCTGCATAATACTCTAAGTCTTTTCTTAATTTGTCTATATTTTCTTTTGCTTGTTTTTTATTCATATTTTCCTCCGATAATAATTACTTTCCATATTCTATATTTATTTTAATTTAAAGTCAATTATTTATACTAATCATATCAAATATAATTTTATTTTTTTATTATCGCCACATCAACATTCCACAATTTTTCTAGCAATCTGCTATCTTTCCAATAATCTTTTAAATAATAATAATATGTATTTTCTATAAAATTACATTTATATAAATCTTTAGTTTCTTGTCTATAAACATAATATTCAGGTATTGATTTTCGTAAATTTTCTATTTGATTATTATTATATGTCGGTTTAGGTAAATTTCTATTTTTACCGAACCTTTTACTATGATCTGCCACTCCTTCTTGAGTTATTTTTTCTACATATTTAGTTCTTCCTTGAAATTCATATGTATAGTCTTCATTGTTTATTTCTACTAAAGTTGAATGAGCGGCTTTATATCCATTTGTCTTTACTACATTTTTTCTTCTATTTTTTAGACTATATAATCCCATATTATTTAGCTTTTCATTGGTTAATATATTATTATCCATAAATTCTAATATAACTCTAGTTCTAATTTCTTCATCTAATTTTTTATATTCTTGTGTAGTACAATTTAAACTGTCTCTTTCTTCTATTAATTTATCAATTGGATTTAAACTGGTTTTGTAATTCTTAGGTACATTATTTATAATTAGTTTCATTCCAATTATATCGAACAATTTTAGATATTCTTCCGGTTTTTCTGGATTTCTTCCCTTTTCTTCAATATAACTCATACTTAACTGTTTTTCTTCTAATCCATTTATATTTTTTCTTAATATTAATTTATCAAATTCTTTTTTTGCACTTTCTTTATCCATCTGTTTAAATAACATATATTTTTTCATTATTATATTTTTTAAATAGTCCATTTGTGTATCTGGTAATTCATCTATAAAAAATAAATCCTCAAGTCTTTCTGCTTCTAATTTTAGTAATTTCTTTTTTAGACTAGAATCAGATTTTATTCTATATCTGAATTCAAAATTAATATCAGAAAATTGTTCTTCAAATTCCTTACAAATAAATAAAGCAAGTTCTGCTGCTTTATTTATTATATGATCATCATATTTTATTTTCATATACTTATTTATGGATTGTTCCAGAGGTGTTTCTTTTTTTAGTGTATTCATACATTGCATCCTTCCTTATTCATCAATTGTTTAAATAGTGCAAATTATTATATCACATTTAATGCAAGATGTATATACAAACTACTCATTTTCTTTGTTAGATAGATATTTTCTTTTTGTTGCCATTCCACCTCTTATATGCCTTTCTGCTTTATTTTCATTTAGAATTACTCTTACCTGTGATGCTAATACTGGATTTATTTTTTTTAATCTCTCTGAAACATCTTTATGTACCGTTGTTACTTTTCGTAACGGTAGAATATTGATTTCTTATATCATCAAAATTCGTAATTACTGTAGGCCCACTTCCTATTTCATTTAATAATTTTAATCTTACTTCTACATTTCCTTCGCTAT
>CALXJL010000041.1 GCA_944388615.1 uncultured Clostridia bacterium | reverse complement strand
TTTAAATGTGAGGGTGGAAGATATACATTATTTGGGTGATATAGATAAAGAGATAACTTTGCCTAATGGAATTTCTGCAATAATTAGGCAAGAATTGTACGAGGTTAGTGAAAAGCAAACTATAATAGGAGAAGATGGAGAAAAACAAGAAATTGACCTAGTAAAATATTATTTAGATGATGAACCAATTGCAGTTGAAATTAATGGAGAAATTTATTTAGAAGAAGAGATTGAGCAAAAAGATGAGTTAAAGGCTCAAGTAGAAGATAAGAAAAATGAAGAATATAGCAAAGATAAAGATGAGCAAAATCCAACATTAAATGAAATGGAACAAGAAAGAATGCAAGAATTAGCAGATACTCTAGGAGTGTCTGAAGAAGAAATAAAAGCAGCAAGTGATTTAGATGCAGATAAAAAAATAAATGATGAAGAAGAACCTCAAATTAATGAGGAAGAAATAATGAATAATTTATCTGTAAAAAATGAATTTGATCCTAATAAAAATATTACAGGAAGAGAGAATTTTCATGATTTATTTCCAGGTACTAATGAATTCAGTAAAATTTATATAGTTTATACTGATAGTATACCACAAGGAGGACAAAGTAGATTTTCTTTTGTCGGTATTACAAGAAGTGGAAGATTGGAAACAATACCAATGGAACAAGATAGAGCAACGAATTCTACTAAAGAAGACTATAATATTGAAAATGATGGAACTGTGGATAAAGAACAAGTAACAGATAGACTAAAAATACCAGGAAACGAAAATAGAGGTTTTTCTTTTAAAATAGAACAATATGGTGAAATTTCAGTAAAATATAGTGAAAGAATAAAAACAATGAGCAATGGTGTTGAAGAAATAAATAATATATCAATAGATTTAGAAACTAGTACAAGAAGGCCTACACCAAGAGCAGTAAGAGATCTAATGAATGATAAAGGACAGAATATGTATGATAAACAAAATTTAATTGAGAAAGCAGATGATATGATAGATAACACAGGTAAAGAAACTACAGCAGATGCTATTGATAAGAACAGTCATAATGATTTAGACGAAACTATTAAATATAAAGGAGAAGAAATGACTGTTAAACAAGCAATAGAAAAAATAGCGGCAGACTATTATTCAAGACCGGGACCAGATCCAGAAAATAATACTGTATACCAAGATGCAATAGACAAATTAACTCAGGAATATTTGAATATGGATAAAGAAGATAGTATAATAGACAAAATAGAAAATGTAGAAGAGATTGCTATAGACGACTTCGAAACAGAAAAAGATCCAAGAGGTTCTCATTAAGTATTGACAGATTGAGAAAAATATTATAAAATATTGCATAAATATTTGAAAAAACATATAAAATATAATAAATTGCAATGAAGATGAATGCTTTATTTCAAGTTACTAATAAGAGAATAAAGGTGATGCGCTGAGAGCCTTTTTAGAAAAACGTTATAAAGATAACACATTGGAGCAAAATTATTATATAAAAAGAGAGAATTGATATAAATCAATTAAGATAGGGTGGCACCGCGGAAAATAATTTCGTCCCTGCATTTATAATGCAGGGCTTTTTATATGTCGAAATAAAAGCCTAGCATTATACAAAATTTATAATCCAAAATTAATATTTTTTAGGGGGGGAAAATTATAAAGAGAACACACACATGTAATATCATATAATTAGAAGATGTTGAAAAAAAAGTAAAAATCTGTGGATTTGTACAAACAATTAGAGACTTAGGGGGAGTTGTATTTCTTGATATAAGAGATATGTATGGTATAACACAAGTTGTAACATCAATGGAAGCAAATGACGTGGACTTTGCTTCACACATACCTATTGAATCAACAGTTATGGTTGAAGGAACTGTTAGAAAAAGAGATGAAGAAACTATAAATAAAAATTTAAAAACAGGAGATGTTGAAATATTTATAGAAAATATAGAAATATTAGGAAAAAGAACTAAAAATCTACCATTTGAGGTCAATGCAAATCAAGATGTAAGAGAAGACTTACGTTTACAATATAGATTTTTAGATTTACGCGGTGATAAACTTAAAAACAATTTAAAATTAAGAGCAGAAGTACTTCAATATCTACGTATGCAAATGATTGAACAAGGATTTTTAGAGGTGCAAACACCAATACTTACAAGCTCATCACCAGAAGGAGCAAGAGATTACTTAGTTCCAAGTAGAATACATCCAGGAAAATTTTATGCACTACCACAAGCACCACAACAATTTAAACAATTACTTATGGTATCTGGAATAGATAAATATTTTCAAATAGCACCATGTTTTAGAGATGAAGATGCAAGAGCAGATAGAGCACCTGGAGAATTTTATCAATTAGATATGGAAATGGCTTTTAGCTCACAAGAAGATGTTTTTAGTGTAATAGAACCTGTTATATATAATACATTTACAAAATTTTCAGATAAAAAAGTAACTAAATATCCATTCCCAAGAATTCCATATAAAGAAGCTATGCTTAAATATGGATCAGATAAACCTGATTTAAGAAATCCTTTAATAATAACAGATGTTACAGATATATTTGAAACTGTAGGATTAAAAGCTTTTTCAGGAATGCAAGTTAGAATTATAGCTACACATAATGTAGGTGATGAATCTAGAAGCTTTTTTGAAGGAATGACAGATTTTGCTATAAAAGATTGTAAAGCAAAAGGATTAGCATGGCTTAGAATCTTAGAAGATGGAAGTTTGCAAGGACCAATAGCTAAATTTATTGGTGATACCCAAAGAGCTCAGATAGCAGAAAGAACTAATTCAAAACCAGGTGATGCATATTTCTTTATTGCAGAAGTTCCTGGAGTAGTAGATGAACTTGCAGGATGTATTCGTGAAGAGCTAGGAAAAAGATTACATCTAATAGATGAAAATGAATTTAATTTCTGTTGGATTGTAGACTTTCCTATGTACGAATTAGACGAAAGGGGAGAGCTTGCATTTAATCATAATCCATTCTCTATGCCACAAGGCGGTTTAGAAGCATTAAACACTAAAAATCCATTAGATATTTTAGCATATCAATATGATATTGTATGTAATGGAATAGAATTATCATCAGGAGCTGTTCGTAATCATGATATAGAAATAATGAAAAAAGCTTTTGAGATAGTTGGATATGATGAAGAGCATATAAAAACTAAATTTGCAGCATTATATAATGCTTTTCAATATGGAGCACCACCACATGCAGGAATCGCGCCAGGTATAGATAGAATGCTTATGTTATTAACAGGAGCAGAGAATATACGTGAAGTAATTGCATTTCCAATGAATAGCAAGGCACAGGATTTATTAATGAATGCACCAGGAAATGTTACAAAAGAGCAATTACAAGATGTCCACATTAAGTTAGATATTAAAGGGTAGAATAAAAATTGCAGGGAATTAAAAATATTCTCTGCTTTTTTGGTTCTATTATTATATTAAATGCATATAATTAATATTAAAGGAGAGACAAACTATGATTAGAAAAGGTGAAAAAGAGGATGGACAACAAATTGTTAAATTAAAATTGAATAATTGGAAATTAACATATAAAAATATATTTCCAAATGAATATTTGGACAAAATGACATATAGTGATGAGATTGAAAAATTTATTACTAATTATGATAAAAGAAATATTATCGTATATGAAGAAAACAATGAAATTTTAGGATATTGCTACTATGGAGATGCAAAAGAAGCAAGAGAAAAGAATATAGGGGAAATCTATGCAATATATGTACATAATGATTATCAAAGAAGACACATAGGAGAAAAACTAATAAAGGAAGCATTAACAAATTTGTTAAAACATAATAATAAAGTAATACTATGGTGTGCAAAAGATAATTATAAAGCAATAAAGTTTTATCATAAAATAGGATTTGAAAATTTTATGGAAAAAGAAGTTTATATTGAACAAAAACCTATTACAGAGATTGGACTAGTATTTGATTTAAAAAACAATTTTAAGTATAAAATATCAAGATATACTTCATGTTTACAAAAAAACAACACAATTGCTGTATATTCAAATTTTGATTTAATGTTTTTAAAAAACGAGACAGTTAAATGGTTTAATAAAATAAAAGACAAGAAAAATATGGAATTGATACCATATGAATTTATACAATATTTAATAAATAAAGAGGTGTTAGAGCTTGATTAATGGTTATAATAGAGAAGAATTAGCTAAATTAATATGGAACAAGCCTTATTTTGTACAAATCGAGCTTACAAGAAATTGCAATTATAAATGTGTTTTTTGTTTTGAAAATTGTGATAGAGAAAAAAAGTATGAAGATATTATAAAAGAAAAATGGAAAAAAGTAATTGATGAATTATATGAGTTAGGAATAAAACAAATACATTTTTCAGGAGGAGAAAATTTCTTATATAAGGATTTTAATGAAATTGTAAAATACACAAAAGAAAAAGGTTTTAATGTTTTAATTAATACTAATGGTTATTTCGATATAGATAATATAATCAAATATTCAGATGACTTTGTGTTTTCAGTTCATGGAACTGCAAACATACATGATAATATAACCAGAATGAGAGGAGCGTTTGACAAAGCCATAAATAATATAGAAAAAGCATTAAGAGCTTCTAAAAGTGTGTTAATTAATACAGTTTTGATTAAAGATAATTTTTACGAATATCTTGATTTATATAATTTTTTAAATAGTAAATACCCAAATATAAAATATGCTCCGACACTAGCAATACCATGTAAAACAGGAAAAAAATTTGAAGATAGAAACATTTTACTAACAAGATCTAATTTACAATATTATAAAAAAATATTAGAAACAATAGGTGATGAAAAACTCGTATATAAGCATGGAATGTATGGATTATGTGGAATAGAATATAACAAAAAAGAATTTTCAATGCCAGTATGTGCTGCGGGAAAAAGTAAAATGATAATAAAATACAATGGAGATGTATATCCTTGTAATTTTTTTCAAAGTAGAGAATATATGTGTGGAAATGTATTCGAAGAAAATATTTCGAGTATATGGAAAAATGGAAAAGGGTTTAAAGAATTTAGACAATATTATTTAAATGAAAATTTACCATATGAATGTAGTAAATGTAAAAAGGTAAATAATTGTTATTCTGGATGTAGAGCATGGACTAATTCATATATAGAAGGAAAAATGGATATTAATGTTGAAAGGGATGATAGATGTGAACCTCTTAATGCATTTGTTGGAAATTGAGATAACTACAAGATGTAATTTAAATTGCCTACATTGTTATAATAGAGAAAATAAATACATAGATATGGAGCATGAGAATATAATAAAGTATGTAAATTTTGCAAATGATAATAATGTAAATACACTAGTAATATCAGGTGGTGAAGCGGCATTACATAAAGATTTTAAAAAAGTATGTGAATATTTTGCAAAAAACAGGAATAAATTAAGTAATATAAAAAAGATAATAGTACAATCAAATGGTTATATAAAGAATATAGATGAAAAATACTTAAAAGGATTTGATTATATTCATCTAAGTTTTGACATAGATAAAAATGGATTAAGAGAAATTTCAAGTATGGATACAATTAATTTAGCGAGGAAGCTTAAGAGAAATTTTATAAATACATATTTATTTACTACAATACACAAACAAAATATTAATTATATAGATGAAATAGTACAAATGGCTAATGAAAATAATATAGATATAGCATTTAATTTTTGTATAGACACAGGAAAAAATAAACAATATTTATTAACACATAAAGAAAAAAGAGAGGCAATTAGTAAATTATTAGAATATGAAAAACAAGGAAAGATAAATAAACTTAGAAATCCATATGTAAATTCATTTAAAAAAATGGAATTAAAAGAAGAAACATTTAATATAAAAGGTGGATGTACAGCAGGAATTGCCTCTTGTACTATTTTAGCAAATGGTGATGTGATCCCATGCCCTTTTTTAAGAAAAGTTGCAGGGAACATATATAAACAACCATTAGAAACTATTTGGTTTAAATCAGAATTATTTAACATACTAAGAGATAGACAAAAATATGAGATATGTGGCAAATGTAAATACTTAGCATATTGTGGAGGTTGCAGAAAATCGGCATATGAATCATCTGGTAAGATTAATGGTTATGATAAAAATTGTATAGAAGGAGATGATATAATTGAAAGAAGAGTCTTGGCAAATGAATATTGAAGAATATGAAGACTGTGGATGTGCAGTAAACGGAGATTAAAAAAGATGAACTTTAGGGACGTTCCTTAAAGTTCATTTGATTTTATTATAAATATTCAAGTCATAAAAAAAGTTCAATGAACTTTAAGGAACGTCCCTAAAGTTCATCAGATTCTTTTTAAAAATTTAAAGAATAAATTTTAGAACTATTCCTGAAAAGAATATTATTCTTTTCTTTTTCTGAAATATTAATTCTATCTAATATTGATAGCTCTTTTTTTGTATCTCCCCATGGAGAATCTGAGCCAAATAAAATTTTAGAGCTTGGTAAAAACTCCAAAGCTTTTAGATAAATATCCTCAGGGCAGGTTATCTTATCCGGATTAATAAGACAAGATTCCTTATGCTTGAATAAAAAATCGGCTGGACAACAATCTATATACACATTGCTGGTCCTGGAAATTTGTGATAAGATTTCATCCTTTAATTGAACTGCATGTGCTAAAATTACACTATTATAAGGATGATTATTAGCAAAAATCATTGCGTTTTCTGCACTTTCAATATTTCTCATACCTGTATGAATTAGTATTGGTAATTTTGTAGAAATCTTGAAACTGCTAACATCTACTTGATCTGTCCATGGATGTAATTTATACCCTACAAATTCATTGGGAAACATTTTTTCAAAGAAATCTATTTCTCCCTGAATTGTAGCCTTACAAAGAGAAAGATATAACAAAGGCTTTATTTTGTTTCTCATCATTTGAGTTTGGCAAATTAACGAAATGTTATATTCTCTTAAAGGATCAATAGAGCTAGAGAAAAGTTCAGACCCGCAAGTTTTACAAATAATTTTCAACCTGTCGTTATCACTAATAATTGTGGTTCTGTGCCGTTTTGGTGACAAGCAAGAACAATTTTGTAGATCCTTATTCTCTTTTCCATTAAGAAACGAACAAGAAAACGAACAATCATTAGGACAACGAAATTTTCCTATTTTTGGATTGATACAAGCTAGAGCAATATCGATATTGTTCATAGCCTGTTCAGAAATAAACCGTTTCATAGTGTAATCACTATAAAAGAAATAGTTTGAATCTGTGTTTACATGAACATGTGAATTAATAATCATAGTAATAATACCTCCTAGAATTTATGTATAAATAATATCATAGAAAGTAGGAATTTACAAGGATTTAGGAACTCGAAATAATATCATCTAAATTCTTTTTACATGTATCCCATGAAACTAATTTTATTTTATTACATTCTTTTGATAATCTATCTACTATTTCAATTGTATTATCATTTGAATCTAAATCTGTTACAATTATTTCTTTTATATTATTCTCATATACGAATTTTGAACGGAGAAATCCTTCAATTTTATCTTCCTGATTTTTTACTGCTATTATTATATGAATACCATCTTCTGTAAAATTTGAATATGTATATATATTAATAATAGTTTTTATAATATCAAATAATCCATAAAGAGCTAAAATCCACAAAATAGATGTTAATAAAAAGTCAAACATAATTTTTTCTTCAGCCTCTCTTTCCAGTTTAAACTATATAATATATAGTATATGCCTTAATATAGAAAAGGGGTCAATTGTAAAAAGAAAAAAATTGTATAGGATAATTTTTTTTGATATAATAATTCTGGAGGTCGATAGTGATGGGAGATTTAACACAAGTATATTTAATAAGACATTCAGAACAATTAAAAATAAAAAATAAAATAGTAAAAAATGAAGAAAGTCAAATAAGTAATGAAAAAATAATATTATCTGTAGAGGGAGAAAGAAAGGCACAAGAAATTAGTAAATTAAAAGAATTAAGTAATATAGATATACTATGGACTAGTAATTATGTTAGAGCCATTGCAACAGCTAAATACATCGCAGAACAAAATAATATTGAAATTAATATAGATGAAAACTTTAATGAAAGAAAACTGCGGAGATTTAGAAAGTTTGGAAGAACTAGGAAAAAACAAACAAAATTCTTTTACAATAGAACAATTAATAGATGAACAACTAAAAAATGTAGATGGAGAAAATAGAATTGAAGTAACAAATAGAATGAATAAAGCATTTAATCGTGTTTTTTTTGAAAATCTTGGAAAAAACATAGCTATTGTAAGTCATGGAGCATCTATAAAATTTTTATTAATGAAGTGGTGTAAATTAAATAAGAAAAATCAACTTGAGTTTAATGGAAAAATACTTAGTTTAAATTCACCAGGAGTATTGAAATTGTTGTTTAATGGAGAAAATTTAATTGAACTAGTTCAAATAGTATGATATACTCTTTATGTAAAAAATAGGTTTATTTGGAGGAACAAAATTGGAAGACAGAAAAAAATTTATAAGAAATTTTAGTATAATTGCACATATAGATCATGGAAAATCTACACTTGCAGATAGATTAATAGAAATGACAGGAGTACTTTCTAAAAGAGAGATGGAAAGTCAAGTTTTAGACAATATGGATATAGAAAGAGAAAGAGGAATAACTATTAAATCTCAAGCGGTTAGAATGAAATATAAGGCTAAAGATGGAAATGAATATGAATTTAATTTAATAGATACACCTGGACATGTGGATTTTAATTATGAAGTATCTAGAAGTTTAGCAGCATGTGATGGAGCTATACTTGTAGTTGATAGTAGTCAAGGAGTAGAAGCACAAACACTTGCAAATGTATATTTAGCATTAGATAATAATTTAGAGATTTTACCAGTAATAAATAAAATAGATCTTCCTAATGCGAGACCAGATGAAGTAAAAAAAGAAATTGAAGATATAATAGGAATTCCAGCAGAAGATGCTCCTTGTATATCTGCAAAATCTGGATTAAATGTTGAAGAGGTTCTAGAAAGAATTGTAACAGATATTCCGGCACCACAAGGAGATGAAAACGGTAATTTAAAATGTTTAATTTTCGATTCTGTATATGATAATTATAAAGGTGCTATAGCATATGTAAGGGTAAAAGATGGAACAGTAAAAGTAGGTGATGAAATATTACTTATGGCTGCTAAAAAATCATTTACAGTAACAGAAGTGGGATATTTTGAACCAGGGGAATATTTACCAGGAGATGAATTAAGAGCAGGAGAAGTAGGATATATAGCAGCAAGTATAAAAAGTTTAAGTGATATTAGAGTGGGAGATACTATAACATTAAAAAACAAGCCAGCAGACAAGCCACTTCCAGGATATAAAAAAGTAAATCCAATGGTATATTGTGGACTATATCCAGTTGATGGAGGCGATTACGAAAATCTTAAAGTAGCACTTGAAAAACTGCAATTAAATGATGCAGCACTTGAGTATGAACCTGAAACATCAACTGCCTTAGGATTTGGATTTAGATGTGGATTTTTAGGACTATTACATTTAGAAATAATAGAAGAAAGATTAGATAGAGAATTTGATTTAAGTCTAATTACAACATCACCATCAGTTATATATAAAGTACATAAAACAGATGGTGAAATTATAGAATTATATAATCCATCAGACTTGCCAAAACCAAATGAGATATCATTTATAGAAGAACCAATGGTAAAAGCGGAAATAATAACACCAAGAGATTATGTGGGAAATGTAATGGAAATTTGTCAAAATAGACGAGGTATTTACATAGATATGAAATATCTTGATGAAAATAGAGTAACACTTATCTATGAAATGCCATTAAATGAAATAATATACGACTTTTTCGATAATCTTAAATCTAGAACAAAGGGGTATGCTTCATTTGATTATGAATTTAAAGAATATAAAAGATCTGAATTGGTAAAATTAGACATTCATGTTAATGGTGAAGGTGTAGATGCCTTATCTTTTATAGTTCATAAAGATAGTAGTTATGAAAGAGGAAAGAAAATGATAGAAAAACTAAAAACTGTTATACCAAGACAGCTTTTTAGTATACCACTTCAAGCAGTTGTTGGAGGAAAAATAATAGCAAGAGAAACTATCTCTGCGATGAGAAAAGATGTACTTGCCAAATGCTATGGTGGAGATATTACGAGAAAAAAGAAATTATTAGAAAAGCAAAAAAAAGGTAAAAAGAAGATGAGACAAATAGGAAGTGTAGATATACCACAAGAGGCTTTTTTAAGTGTACTTAAATTAGATGATTAAAAGAAGGGAATTTATATATGAAACCAGATAGAAATAGAACTTATAATACAAATGAAAAAACAAAAAATACGGATATTATAGAGGGTAGAAATGCAGTAATAGAATTACTTGAATCAGGAAAAGATATAAATAAAATATTTATTCAAAAAGGTGAAAAACATGGTTCAATAAATAAAATAATTGCGCTGGCTAAAGAAAAAAGAATAGTAGTAGTAGAACAAGAAAAAAGAAAATTAGATGAAATGTCTGCAGGTGGAAATCATCAAGGAGTTATAGCAAATGTACCTCCATATGAATATTGCGAAATAGAAGATATTTTAGATGTTGCGAAACAAAGAAATGAAGATCCATTTATAATAATATTAGATGGAATTGAAGATCCGCATAATTTGGGTGCAATAATAAGAACAGCAGAAACAGCAGGAGTACACGGAATAATAATACCTAAAAGAAGAGCTGCAAGTGTAAATAGTACAGTAAATAAAGTATCTGCTGGAGCAGTACAATATATGAAAATATCTAGAGTAAATAATATAAATGAAACAATACGAGAATTAAAAGAAAAAGGTATTTGGATATGTGGAACAGAAATTGATACGAATATATACTATGATAAACAGGATTATAAAATGCCAATAGCGATAGTTATAGGAAGTGAAGGTTTTGGAATGAGTAGACTTGTAAAAGAAAATTGTGACTTTTTGGTAAAAATACCAATGAAAGGAAGAATAACATCTTTAAATGCATCTGTATCTGCAGGAATAATAATGTATGAAGTACTAAAACAAAGAGGAGAAAACGCTTAAGGAAATTTTATGAAAATGAAACAAATATATTGAAAAACAAATGAAAATGGTATATCATGTTTGTAGCACATAAGAGGAGGAAGTATATGTATACTAAAAAGGGAATTATTTTAATAATATCAATAGTTATAGTTGTAATATTATTAGTAGGCGGAGTATCAGCATTTATAATATTAAAAACAGATTTATTCAAATCAAATCAAACACTATTTTATAAATATTTAGGACAAGAAATGCAGGAAATATCTGCTCTAAAAAGTGAGAAAATGATAGCAAATTCAAATTCTGAAAAAAATAATTCAAATAGTAAAAATGCAAAAATATCATTTACATATTCAGATCCAAATAGTGGAAAATTAACAGAAGTATTAGAAAAAACTAATATTCAAATAAGTGGGAAAAAAAATATAGAACAAAATGTGTCTAATACACAATTTGATGTTCAATATGATGGAAATAGTATATTTACAGCAGAAACAAGAGTGGATAATGAAGTATATGGGATAACATCACCAGAAATACTTAATGCATTTTTAGGAGTAGAAAATAAAGATTTAAATAAACTTTTGTCTAGATTAAATGTAAGTAATAGTGATAGTTTTGATAGTTCGATACAAGTAAGTAATTTTTCGGAATTAGCTAATTTTACAGATCAAGAAAAACAAGCATTTAATAATTTAATGACAAAAACAATTAATTCTGTAATAGATGCTGGTCAATATACAAAAAATAAAAAAGTAACTGTAACAACAGAGACAGGGGAGCAGGTTGCTACAGAATATAGTATAAGTTTATCTAGTGATGAACTAAAAAGATTATTTATAACATTTTGTAATAATCTTCAGACTGATAGTATTGT
>CALXJL010000040.1 GCA_944388615.1 uncultured Clostridia bacterium | reverse complement strand
AATATATCAACTGATGCAATTTCTGGATTAGATACAAATCTTTTTTTTTTTTTATTATTATTAAACAAATTATTAATTGATAATAATATTAATCCTTGATGATGTGCCATATATGTTTTTACTACACCATATTCTTCATTTTTATTCAACCTTCCAGGTGTAAAATCTATTGATTCATAAAGTCCATATTTGTCTAGCATTCCTAATTTTTCCAATTTTTTTATATTTTCCACAACTTCTACGGGGAAATCTGTTATTGCAAGTACACTTCCATATGATGACACTACTATTTCATCACCCAAACCTCTTTTTAATCCAAGCCAAGGAATTCCAAATGCCTTATATTGATAATTTCCATATAAATCTTTTAAATTAAATGCCGATTCTGATATTCCCCATGGTATCCCAAGTTTTTTGGCATATATCATTTGGCTCATAACCATGAACCTACATGTTTCGTCTAATAAACTACTTTCATACTTAGGGATATTTATATTTGGCATTAAATACTCAAATGATGTCCCAGACCATGATACTAGACCTTTATATCTATTTAAAACAGTTAATGTTCTACTTAAATTTGCCCAATGTTTTTCTTCTACATCTTTTTTAGCTATTGCTACAAAACTTGCTTGTCTTGCTTCTGATGCTAGCAAATCATAATATGAATCTGTTAGTTTATTTTCTTTTACATCATAACCAATTGAAAATAGTTGTTTTTCATAATCATATAATTTTGAAAAATCTGTATTCTCTATTATATTGCTTATTATTTTTTCATATTTCTCATCAAATAATCCATTCGCCTCTTTATTTATCCATTGTTTTACAATATATAAATATCCAATAAAATTTCCACTATCAACTGTTGATACATACATTGGTTCTAATGGCTGCAGTGTTTTTATATTATACCAATTATATAAATGTCCATTACTTTTTGACATAGAATTTATAGTCTGTATCATATTTTTCAGTAATTCTACTGTATCTTCTAATGTTTCAAATTTCATATCATATGCAGAAATCACTGCAAGCATCGCTAGCCCTATATTTGTAGGTGATGTTCTATATGCAATTTTTTCTTTTCTGTCTTCTTGATAATTATCTGGTGGCAAATAATGAGTCTGCTCATTTAGGTTTTCTTTAAAATATGACCATGTCCTTTTTGCTATATTTTCTAAATATTCTTTTTCATCTTTATCAAGTTTATCTATTGGTTTATTTTTATTAATTGGTCTGCTAATATCCCACATAATAGTTGGTGTAATAAGCCATATAACAGATATAATAATACATATAATTCCAATATATATATTTAAATTTAATAACATAAACGAAAGTAAAAAGCCTATTATTCCAAATATTACATTTGGTAACATATTTTTATAATATTCTAATATTCTTATATTTGAACTTTTTTCTACTTCTGCTGATGTGGTCCATTCTAATAATTTTTTTCTACTTACATTCATTCTATATATTGTTCTTATTATTGCATCTAAGTGCATATATGCATTATCTGGTAAAAGCATAATTGAAATACAACTTCTGTATATTGATGCCCTTATTCCAGGTATTCTTTTTGAAAAGCTTTTTTGTATTTCTTCTCCATCTTTTCTGTATATAATTCTATTTACTATATCCAATACTGTTGGTGATAATAATGCTAATAAAGCTATCCAGAAAAGATAACCAATATTTAGTACATTGAACAAACAAATATATAAAATTAAAGCAAGCATTATTGTAATTGGTGTAATCTCACGAAATAAATTATCAAATATCTTGTATTTAGATAATTTGTTTAAAGGATTAATCCTTGTTTTATCATCTCTTATAATTTCTTTACTAAGCCATCCTGATATTTGAAAATCTCCTCTTATCCATCTGTGTAACCTTTTTTTATAACTAATATAATTTGATGGATATCCATCCATTATCATAACATCTGTTACAAGTCCACATCTCAAGTAATTTCCTTCTAATAAATCATGACTAAGAACAGTATTGTCAGGTATTTCGTCATTTAATATTTTAGAAAAAACTTCTACATCATAAATTCCTTTGCCAGTAAATATTCCTTCTCCAAAATTATCTTGATAAGTATCTGAAATCGCATTTGTATATGAATCTGTTCCTGCTGTTCCTGCAAATATTTTTGAAAATATACTTTTTTGAGATGCTTCTAGATCTATTCCTACTCTAGGCTGCATTAATGCATGACCATCTATAACAACATCATTTGTATAATTTAATATTGGAGTATTTAACACATGGGACATTGCAGCAATTAATTCAATTCCAGAATTTAATATAAGTTCAGTATCTGCATCCAATGTTATTATATATTTAATTTTAGGCAATTCTTGCCTATTAGTATTTTCTAGAGTATTTATTTTAAATATATTTTTTGAATGACCTAATATATATTCATTAAATTGATTTAATAAACCTCTTTTTCTTTCCCAACCTATATATTTTTCTTCTCCATCATTCCATGTTCTTTCTCTGTAAATAAAATGAAATTTTGGTATAGTTTCTGTTTCATATTTTTGGTTTAATTTATTTATTTCCTCAAGTGCTACTTTTATTAAATTATCATCAGATTCTAATTCTTTAGTATCACTTGCACTACAATCTCCTAATAGTGCAAAATACATATTTTCTGTTTTATTAGATATATAATATACTTCTAATTTATTTACTAATTTTTTTATTTGTTTTTCTTCACTTATAATTGTTGGTATTACTACAAATGTTGAGGATTCTTTTGGAATACCATTTCTAAAATCCATTTTTGGAATTAAACTTGGTTTTACTATTTTTCCTAAAATGTATTGTATAGTTTGTGTCATAATATAACTTATCATTATAAAAGAAATTGCTACAAATATAAGACTCAATATTCCGCTACTAATTACAGTCATAATAAATGAATATATTAATGCAAAATTGTTAAAAAAAGCTAGAATACTTGGATAAATTTGTATATAAAAATTGATTCCAATAAAAATGGATATTACTAAACTTATTCCATATATTGAAATTAAATATAAATTTAATTTTGTTCTTGTACTAATTTTATTTACATCTTTTCCCAATAATTTTGATAATAAAATATTTTTGCCCTTATCTACTAGATAGTATCCTATATGTGATTTTTTTCTATATAATAATTTCTTTTGCTCATTAATATTTTCATCTTTTTCATTTAATTTATAATTCATTTCATTATACTGATTAATTGATAATTCTAATGCTTGTTTTGCAACATATATCTCAGATATTTTTATTTTTTTAGATATTTCCTTTATTTTATTTCTATAATATTCTTTAGTTCTATAATCCATATTTTCATATATGTGTATTGGGTCATTTCTTAATATTTCTTCTACTCCATTTATTTTTTCAAAAATCTGTAAAAAATCAATTCTATTAATTGTTTTAATACTAGTGATTGAATTTGCCATAGATACTTTTCGCAGTGCTATATCAAAATGCTCTTTTTTCACTACCTCAGATAAGTCTGTTCCCATTTTATTTACTGTATCTTCTACTGCTTCTAAAAATGGTGCAGACATTTTTCCATATCTTCTTAATCTTGCAGATATATACTCTAAAAATGCATATTTATCAGCAGTTTTTGGTGCTATATTCTCTTTTGTTTTTATATTAATCATTTTACTTTCATTATTTTCTACAAGTCTTAAAACAATGTCTTCTGCTTTTTGTTTTTGCATTAATGAACTATAGATTTTTTCACATATTTGTCTTATATTTTCTATAATTGCAATTTGAAGAAATGTACCAGTATTCCAAATTTCCTCCATTGTAAGGGTCTTTTTCTGCTGATATGCTTGCAAAAATCCTATTAGTTCTTTTCCCTCAATTTTAGCATCTGTATATCCTATAATTTCAGAAGCTAAAACATATATACGTGCATATCCCTTGTATTTTCCTGAATAGATTCCTGGAAAGCTTGTATATTTCTTTTTTGATAAATTTTTTATTATATTCTTAACTGTTTCCTCTATAATATAATAATTATCTAATATCCATTCACCCGCAGGGTGTATTGATATATCCATTTTAATGTGTTCATTAAGTAATTTATACACATATGTTATAAATTTACAATTATCTTTCAATCTGGGTATTGGATATGTTGTTTTATCTGCATGGTCTTTTAGTATATGATCAGATGCAATCTTTTCAAGATAATTTTCCAATTGTTCATTATCTAATACAGCTCCTTTTATATTTAAATAATTATATGCTTTCAAAAAAATTCCACTCCTTAGAAATTCGTATCTTTTTACATACTTTTTCCATAAGAGTGAAATTTTATTCATAATTTATGAAGTTCAAACAAAATAGTCCATTATTCCATTAAATATTCCCCATGCTATTTTATTTTGATATTCATCTGTTAATAATTCTTTTTCTTCTTCCGGATTAGATAAAAATCCACATTCTACTATACATGTTGGTATCTCAACGTGTTTTATAATATATACATTATCTATTTTCATTGGTTCTCTTTTATTATCTTTTTGTATACTTTCATTTAAATTAGATTGTATACTCCCTGCAAGTTTACTTCCTTCTTCACTATCCTTTTTATAAAATGTTTGCCATCCCCAATATTTACTTTCATTTATTTTATTTAAATGGATTGATACAAATATATCTGCTGAACTTTCATTTCCTATTTTTACTCTGTTTTTTATATCTGAAATTTTCTTTTGTTTCAATGTTTTACTATCTAAATCATATATTGCATTTTCGTCAGATCTAGTTAGTATAACCGTTGAGCCACTTTGTTCTAATAAATTCTGAACCTTTAATGCAATTTTCAAATTAGTTTCTGCTTCAGTTGTGCCATTTGTACTTTCAGCTCCTCCGTCTTCTCCGTCCGTGTCCAGCATCTAATACAATTACTTTATTACTTACTGGTAGTGCTACTGTTTCGGTTGTTATATTATTTAAATCATTTTTTGCAATTTTAAAAGAAAATGCAAGTAGACTCACACATACTACACTTATTATAAATAATATTCTCTTTTTAGATATAACTAACATTATACAAACCCCTTTATTATTTATCTTTGTATAATATATGCTAATTATAATTTTATATTCTGCTTTTTAAAGCTTATTTTTCCAGTCAGTTGCACCATACAAAATTCTTTCTACATTCACTATTCTTTCATTTTCATTAATTCGATAAAAAGCAATATGATTTTTTATAACTAGTTTTCTAAATCGATATTGCTTTATAATATCATAGTCAATTATAGTAAATTTTTGTGGATTATATTTCAAAGTATTAAGTTCATTTTTAATTAATTCTGCATATCTTTCTGCAATATTAGGTTCTAATAGTTTATATCTCATATATCTAATAATACTTTTATAATCTTCTTTTGCTTGATTAGATAATTGCACCTTATATTCTTCCAATTACAAAACCTCCATTTTAATTTGCTAAAATTTCCTTAATCTCTTCGTATGCTTCTTCTACAGAACATACTTTTCCATTATTAGTATCTTCCATACCTTTTTTCAATTTTTTCAATAAATCCTTATCATCTTTTATAATTAGGCTATCTGGGGCTTTATTCGTCATATAAGAAAATTTAAGATATTCTATATAATCTATAACTTTATTCGATAATTCTTCAGGTAAGTTTTCAATCACATTATATAATTCTTTTTGTTTTATCGTCATAATCATTCATCTCCAATCTGTATTTATATTATTTATTATACCACACTTTTGTTTAGATTTGCCATATGTTTTGATTTTATTGATAAAATTACTTTTTTAGATATAACTAACATTATACAAACCCCTTTATTATTTATCCTTGTATAATAATAATTTTATATTCTACTTAAATTAACGTATCTAAACAGAATACACTATATAAAGGAATACATTTTATATTATTTTCAAATCCAAAATTTTTAGTAGATACTCTAATAGAATATGGTATTTTATATAACCCTTTAAACACGTTTAAACTTTTAGATCTTGTATGTATACTTGATTTTACTTCTATCGGAATTATATTTCCATTTTTATCTTGTACTACAAAGTCAACTTCTGCTTTTCCGTTTGATTCCCAATAATATGGTGTTAATCCACATTGTACTAAACCACTACATACATAATTTTCAGCTAAAGCACCTTTAAAATCATTCATATTATCATTTTCTATAATTACAATATTGGTAGGTATACCAAATTTATTACATAGTAAACCTACATCACTCATATATATCTTGAAACTTTCTGGTTCAATAAATGCTGAAATTGGTAATTTTCCTTCTTTTACTTTTGTACACTGATTGATTATTCCAGATGCATTTAGCCAATTAATTGCTGTTTCATATTCATAAGCCCTTGCACCTGATTTTATTAATTTATATTGAAATTTTTTATTTTCTTTTGCTAATTGTGCTGAAATAATATTATATACTGCCATTATTTTTGTTGTTTCTGTAGGACTTGCATATTTTGCCATATCCGCAATATAAGAATTATTTATATCTTTTAAAATAGCTGTTACAAAGTCCATATCTTTTTTTTCTATATATTCTAAAACTGCTCTTGGCATTCCACCTATTGCTAAATATAATCTATAATATTCATTTGCCAAAGAATGTAATGAAAATTCTTTAGTTTCTGTAAAATATTCTCTTATCATATTAGCCAATTCTTTTTTATCTAATGCCCATAGAAATTCTTCAAAATCTAATGGATATAATGTAAGCATTTTTACTTTTCCTACTGGGAAAGAATATTTTTGTCTATTAATAGCTATTCCAAGTAATGAACCAGCTGCTATTACATGATATTTTAAATGACTTTCTGCAAAGTATTTTAATGATGTTAAAGCTCTTTCACATGCTTGTATTTCATCAAAAAAAATCAATGTATCTTCTTCTAATATAGTTATTCCTAATCTTACACTTAATTCTTTTATAATTCTTTCTACTTCTAAATCTTGTTCAAAAATTTTAGCTATTTCACTATTATCTTCAAAATTTATATATGCTACATTTTTATAATTTTCTTTTCCAAATGATAATATTGTATATGTCTTTCCAACTTGTCTTGCACCATAGATAATTAATGGCATTTTCTCTTCATCATTTTTCCATTTCAATAACTCATTCGACATTTTTCGTTCCATTTTATGTACCTCCTCTACATTTATTTTAACATGTTGTGTTAGGTTAGTCAATTATTACATGTTTTTTATACAACCTCACATAAACAATAAACGCAAAAATAGAGTGCACTAACACACTCTATTTTCTTCTATTTATAACATATGTACTTCCCTGTGTAGTTTTTGCTAAATGTTTAACTTGTGCTCCAACTTCACCTATTTCCAAAGTGTTTTTAAATCTTCCCTTTTCAACAACAACCACTCCAATTGATATAGATGTTAATGGAAATTGCTCTATTATTCCTTTTCTATTAGCTACTTCCATATATCCACGTTCTTTATCTATTTCATTAAAATATTTTGGTACTTCATTATCAAAATCTATTATTATATCCTGACATACTTTTTCATAATCTCCATCTTTTAGGATAACAATAAAATCATCTCCACCTATATGACCAATAAAGCTATTTTCGCAATCATTCTTATGTACATTTTTACTTATTACTCTAGCAGTAAATTTAATAATTTCATCACCTTGTACAAATCCATATATATCATTATATGCCTTGAAATTATCCAGATCTATATATATCATGGCAAATTGTTGATTAGTTAATAACTGCTTTTTCATTTCAGCTTGAATTTGTACATTTCCAGGTAAGCCTGTTAATGGACTCATTCTTCTATTCATATTTAATAGATTTATTAAATTTATCACTGTATGATAAAAATAGTCTTCATCTACAGGTGTATGTATATAATGTTCAACTGATGATTTTAACACTTCTATCTTATGATCCTTCTCTCTATTTGCTGAAATTACTATAATTGGTGTTATGGCATTATCTTCATTACTTCTTATTCTATCACATATAGTTTTTGCATCGTCTTCTAAAGTGTCTTCATTTATAATAATTAGTTCTGGTATATTTCTTAATGCCTCATCAATTTCCTTATTATTTACATGTTTAAATTGTAGATTACTATTCTTTTTAAATAATTTTTTTAACTTTGTAGTAAAAATTTCATTATTATCAATAACATAAATTTCCTGATTCATTTGTTTTCCCCTATTCTTTTATCTATTGTTTTTAATTTTTTTGTTTTTTAATTTACTAATCTTAGATTTTAATTGTCCCAATTCAAATTTTTGTTCTGTTAGCTTATTTATAATTTCAGATTGCATAGTTGGAAATGCTCGTTTTATTTTTATGGCTCTTCTTATTAATTTCATTTTTAGTCGTATTCTTTCATATTTCATATCATTAATCGATTTTTTAAGTTCTTCAGTTATTTGCTCTTTTTTAGAGTTTTTTAATTCTATAATATTTTTTCTTAATTGTTTTGAAATCTTTTCTAATTTTTCTAATTGTTTTGCTACTGTCTTATGATTTATAATTGATTTAACAACATCTACTATAAATGCTATATAAATAATTATATTAGCATATAATAATAAATTGTAGTCTATTTTTATAATTATATTCTCTATAAATGGATGTATAAATAGAGTAAATATTATTCCTAAAATTCCCCAAAATATTGAGTTTAATAAGCAAACTCTTCCATGTATATTAAACTTTTTATCAGAATAATCCCAATACTTTCTTTTAAAAACTAATTCTAAAAGTACACTGACTATATATTCCCATATTGACAATATAACAAATCCAGTTATAAATAATAAGAATATATTATCTTTTATTCCATCTAATAATAAGATCATTATTATTGCACCAATTCCATAGATGGGACATACTATTCCATATAAGAATCCTGTGTTTATAATCTTTTTTTCACATATACTTCTATATATAGATTCAATACACCATCCAAAAAAGGAATAAATCATAAAATATGATAATAAATATAATATTGGGTATTCTCCTATATTCATATTCTATAACCATTCCTTTCCTAGGTGTTATTTACTTAATTATTGAATCTTTCTACATATTCTGCTACTAATCCATCTGTATTAGTTACCCTAACTGCTACAGCATTTTGTCCTTCCTCTAAATCTACTACATATTTTCCTTCTTTTGCATTAACATCCTCTTTTTTAGTATATTTGTCATTAATCTGATATTCAACTATAGATAAACCTGTTTCATCAGAAACATTTATAGAAACTTCAGCTCCATTTTGTTCAAGTTTTATTGTTGGTTTTGTTACCCCTTTATATGTTTGTTGTTCTTCTGATTTATTATTATTATTATCAACTGCTACTACATTTAGTGTTCTTTCTCCTTTTTCTATATCTAATTTAGTTTCTAATATTGTAGTTATTTCTTCTGTTGCTTCTACTTTTGTTTTTTCCTCATTATCCCACCAATATTCAATATAAGATATTTGCATATCATCTCTAACTGTTATTTTTGCTTTTTTTCCATCTCCTGTAAGTTCTATTGTTGGTGCGCTATCCCAATAATATACTTGTTCATTTGTAGTAACATTTCCATTTTTATCTGTAATTTGTACTTTTATCTTATTTTCTCCAAGCTCTAAATCTAAGTTTTCACCTATTTGATTTCTATTTCTACCTTGTATACTTACTTCTTCTCCATTTATACTATATACAACTTGTTTTATTGGAGTACTACTTTGTATTTTTAAAATTACATTACTACCAACTTGCTCAATATTTATTGTTGGAACTGGTGGTGTACTAGTCATATTCTTAACCATTGCATAAGAACCTTGCCCTACCAATATTATACCAAAAAACAAAATTACTATAGCAAAAAATCTAACTATTCTATTGATACTTGTACCATGATTACTATTATATGATTTTTTTCTATTTTCGCCTGTCATCAATATTTGATTCATAGTAGCCTCCTTTACTCATTTTATTACAACTTAGATTATAACACAACCATAATCTGTTGTAAAGGGGTCTGTCCCCAATTGGATAAAATGCCCATTTGGGGACTGTCCCGGAATTTCCATTTTGTCCAATTGGGAACAGACCTTTATAACTGTACCGAGTTTATAGAAAATGCTCATTAAAGGGCTGTATTTTCTATCTTTTAAATCATATAAAAATTAGTAGTCAAATATAAAAAAATACGATATAATATAGCCAAAATGTAGCAAAAGAAATATGCGCTTTTTATGGAGGTATAAGTTTGGGAAATAAAATCAGAGAAACGGAAGAAATAGACCCAATAAATAGGGAAACAGACAGGATAACTAAAAAAGATATTATATTAATGCTAATAATTACATTCATATATGCAATAATATCTTTTATAAATTTAGGCTCACTAACAAACCCTCAAACTTTTTGGGAAACTGAATATGCAGGAGATTATATAACATTTAAAATAGAACATGGAAAATCATATGTATCTAATATTAGGTATTATTCTGGCTGTAATTTTGGGAATTATAGTTTATCTTTTTCTTATGACGGAATAAATTATTCAAAACCGTTAAAATTAAGTACAGACAATGTTTTCGAATGGAAAGATTTAGAATTAAATAGAAATTTCGAATATATAAAATTAGTAGGAAATGAAGCTGGAATATATCTAGGTGAAATTGCAATTTATGATGGCTCAGGTAATAAACTAAGTTTGACTCCCATAAATGAAAACTCAAAATTAGTTTTAGATGAACAAGATACTGTTCCAGAAGAAATAAGTTATTTAAATTCAACTTATTTCGATGAAATATATTTTGCCAGAACGGCTTATGAACACTTGCATAATTTACCGGCTTATGAGTGGGTACATCCTCCTTTAGGGAAATTATTAATGGCAATACCTATAATGTTTCTTGGTATGACAACATTTGCATATAGATTAATGGGAAATATTGCGGGAATATTAATGATACCAACTATATATGTGTTTGCAAAAATGTTATTTAAAAACACTAAATATGCAGTGCTTGCAGCCATTATAATGGCTGCAGATGGAATGCATTTTGTTCAATCTAGATTAGGAACTGCAGATAGTTTTTTAGTATTATTTATAATGTTAGAATACTTATTTATGTATAAATATGTATTAACTAAAGACATAAGTTTGAAAAAAAGATTATTGTACTTATTTTTATCTGGACTGTTTATGGGAGCTGCGATATCAGTAAAATGGTCGGGTGTATTTGCAGCAATAGGGCTGGCTCTAATTTTCTTCCTTAATCTAATAAGAAGATTTTTAGTAAATAAAGAAAAATGGACTAAAGAAGATTCATTAATTATATTATCTTGTTTTGGATTTTTTGTTTTGATACCTTTGATAATATATTTACTATCATATATACCATTTTATATAGTAGAAAATGCATATATAAAAAATTTAAAAACATTTATAGAATGGCAACAATACATGTATAATTATCATCATGATTTAGTTGCTACTCACCCATATTCATCAATGTGGTATACTTGGCCAATAAGTAAACAGTCAATATTATATTGGACAGGTACAACCAACGATGGTGCAATTACAAGAATTGTATTACTAGGGAATCCTGCAATATGGTGGTTCAGTATACCTTGCATGATATTTACATTTATTTCAACAATAAAAAATAGGAAGTTTGAATATTTGATGTTATTAATACCAATAATTTGTATGATGATGTCTTACTTTGGAATAGATAGAATAATGTTTTTATATCATTATTTTCCAGTATTACCTTTCGTAATGCTCACAATTGTAGCATTTATGAAATGGTTGTCCGAAAAATTCAAAACAGATATATTTATCTATATATTTGTAATAGTAATAATAATAGTTTTTGCAAAATTCTATCCAATATATTCAGGTCTACCAACAACCGAACAATATATTAAAGATTTACAGTGGTTAGATACTTGGATTTGGTAATAGAACAAAAGCGGACATTAATGACTTTGTTGCTATTTATAACATCGTAAAGTCCGCGTCTTTGTTCGTCCGCGAAAAATTGCATAGCAATTTTTCTGTGGAATATGTATTTAATCTACTAGGAAAGTTTTCCAAACTTTCCTAGTAGATTAAAAAATGTCCATTCAGGGTTAG
>CALXJL010000039.1 GCA_944388615.1 uncultured Clostridia bacterium | reverse complement strand
GTGATGATATTTATAAAGAAATCTATAAAATAGATATTTCTAAAATTAAAGAATTAAAATTTTAAAAATAGATAATTTGCATTTGACAGATATTTTAAATTATGTTAATATAAAAATGTAAAAAATAGAAAAGAAGGAATAAATATGAAGTTAAAAATATTTTTAAACCAATTACATCATCATCGTAGGAGCTTGTAACTATAGCATTTCATGCGTAGGTACAGGCTAAAAACTGTGCCTACGATAGTTTAAAAATATTTAGGATAGATATACTTAAAAAAAGACTATTTGTAGGAAATAAAATTCTAGAAATAGTCTTTTTTTGGTATATCTATTTTTGTTTAAAAATATAAAACCTCATATTTATCCAAGAAAGAAAGGTGAGTGTAATGGAAAAAATAAAAAATGTAAAAGGAAGCTATGATTATGGGAGTAGAGATCAAATTATAAGAAATTTTATTTCAGATACATTGAAAAGTGTTTTTAACCAATATGGATATAAACCATTATCAACATCAATTTTATGCTACTATGAGTTATTAGCTCTAAAATATAAAGAAGATAATGAGATATTAAATGAAATATATAAAGTAACAGATCAAGCTAAAAGAAATTTGGGTTTAAGATATGACCTAACAGTACCATTTGCAAAATATATAGCAATTAATAAAAATATAAATCTGCCATATAAAAGATATGAAATTGGAAAAGTTTTTAGAGATGGTCCAGTAAAAAAAGGTAGAATAAGGGAATTTATACAATGCGATGTTGATAGTGTTGGAATAGAAGGACAGTTAGTAGAAGCAGAATTGATTAGCTTATTTGTAGAAGGATTTAAAAGATTAGGAATTGATATAATTATAAAATACAATAATAGAAAGATAATGGTAGGAATTATTGAAATATGCGAAGTTACAAAAGAAAAAATAAATCAAGTCATAACCATAATTGATAAATTCGAAAAATTAACAAAAGAAGATAAAGTTATAATAAAAAATATGAAAATAGGATTGCAGTTAAAAGTTGGAATTGAAGAAATACCTCAAAAATTAAAAGATTTAGATATAAATTATAAGATATTAAATCCAGGAGGAAATAAGACTGCAATAGTAATTGGAAATCAATATAATGAAAAGCTAAAGAAAGAGATAAATGATAAAATATTAAAGGAGAATTTAGATGTTGAACAAGTTGGTTTTATAGATACAAAAGAGAATAAATTAGAAATGGCAGGTGGAGAGTTTTGTGCAAATGCAGCAAGATGTGCAGTCTGGGAGTATCTAGGAGGAAAGCCAGGAAAAATAGAATTAAATATTTCAGGATATAAGGAGAAAATAAAAGGGGGAATAACAAAACAAAAAGATGTATATGTAAATATTCAGATAAACAAAAATACAACAGAAATTATAACTAAAAAACGGTATATTTAATCTTATAAAATTAGAAGGAATATTATTGGCTGTAGTAGATGAAGAAAATTCTAAATATTATATAGAGCAATTAAGAAAAAACGAAGAAAAAGTGAAAGAAGAATTAAAAGAAATAATGAAAACATTTAATTCATCTGAAAGAGAAGTAGGAATTATATTATTGGAAAAAGAAAAGGAGAAGATAAAAATTAATCCTATTATTTGGGTAAAGACAATAGATACATTGTATTATGAAACTGCTTGTGGAAGTGGGAGTTTAGCTACGACAGTATATAAAAATTATATGGAAGGAATAGAGATTTTAGAGCTTGAACAACCATCAGGATGTAGTATAAAAATTAGTTTGATAAAAAAACAAGATTATATCCAAGATGCTATTGTTTCAGGAAAAATAGAAGAGGAGGAATAAAAAAATGGGTGCAAAAGATATTTTAAGAGATTTGATTGGATTTAATACAGAAAAAGATAAAGAAAATACAAAAATTATAAATTATATAGAAAGACTGTTAATAAATAAAGGATTTGAAACAGAATATAAAAGTAAATGTTTAATAATGAAAATAAAAGATAAATATAATGTGGGATTTTTAGGACATACAGATACTGTGATGCCTAATAATGATTGGAAAACCGATCCGTTGAAATTGAAAGAAGATGATGGGAAATTATATGGCTTAGGAATATGCGATATGAAAGGTGGAATTGCTGCTATTCTACAAGCAGTACTTGAAATAGATTGGAAGAATTTAGATTATGGGATAAAACTATATTTTACTTATGATGAAGAAGTAAATTTTTCAGGGATAAAAGAGATAATCAAAAAGCAAGAAAAATTTCCTGATAATATGATTATAGGAGAACCATCAGATAATATTGTAATGAATGGTAGCAAGGGATTACTAGAATTAAAATTAAATTTTAAAGGAATATCAGCGCATTCTAGTATGCCAAATAAAGGCAATAATGCAATTGAAAAATGTATAGAATTTTTAAATGAGTTTAAATATTTTTATATTGATATCATGAAGGATAAAAATAATAATTTTGAAATAGGTTATACAACTATGAATATAGGAAAAATTGAGGGAGGAAAAAGTATAAATATAGTACCGAATAATTGTGAAGTACTTATTGATTTCAGGATTATAAAAAATGAACATATAAATTTAATATTAAATAAAATTAGTGAACTTACAGAAAAATATCAAGGAAGCTATAAAATAATAAATAATATAAAACCTTTTATTAATCAAAATGAAGAAATTCATCCAACAAATTTTATAACTGAAGCCAGTTTTATAGATGCGAAAAATAAATATATTTTAGGAGTAGGTCCAATTAATCCACATGAAACAAATGAATATATAAATATAGAAAGTTTAGATAACTTAGTTAATCAATATAAAGAAATAATATATAATTTATGTAATTAAAAAATAAATGAATGAGTAAGAGTAGATTCTTTGAAAATACTCTTACTCAGGCTAAAATTTTTGTGATTTCATGAACTACTAAAAATGCAAAAAATAAATAACAAATTGAGATATATGGTTTCATTTTAAAACCAGTTGCTTTAGATAACTGGAAGTAAGTAATACAAAAGTTAAATATTTCACTAATCGTAATGGCTAAAAGATAACCAGTTAAGCCCCAGATTGGTAATAAAAAGTATAAAAATCCAATTGTTAATAATAAATCCAAAATATTACAAAACATAACACCAAATTGCTTATTCAACCCCTTTAAAATGCTATCCAAAATATTATCTGGATACATAAATAAAACTAATGGAGAAAGAATTTTTATATATTTGGCACACTCTAGATTTTGAAATACCATAAGACTAATTTCATCAGCAAAAAAATAGAAGAACAATGAAATACCAATTGAGAATAAAAAAGTAGCAAAAAATACTTTTTTACATATTTCTAATATCCTTTTTTTATATTGTTTAGCAAGTAAACTGGCAAATTCTGGGACAAGTAAATTACTAAATGACATAATAAATACATTTGTAAATAAAAGAACAGACATTGTCATCCCATTAATTTTTCCATATTCTGATAATGCTATACTATATGATAATCCAAATAATACTAATCTACTAGGAATAAGAAATTGCTTTAAAGTTGATAGCCCAGAACGAATATAAGATGTAATAGAGACAGGAAAAGCGATTTTTATAATCTTTTTTTTTAAAGTAATCTTAGTAATAATTTTTTTTGTATATTTAATTCTATCTTTTTTATATAAGATTAGAAGTAATAAACAAGAAGAAATTTCAGAAATTATATCTGCTAAAATTAGATAAATACAAATTGATTCTACATCTTTATTAGGATAAAAATGTAATAACATAATAGTTACAAATATTTTAATAAGTAATTCGAACATTTGAGAAAAAGCAGTTTTATATCCCTTTCTTACAGCAGAAAAATATCCATTTATCACACTAGAAATACTAATAAAAGGTAGTCCTATAGAAATAAGATAAAGAGGCATACTAGAAACCATTGATTTTAACCAGTTTTGGGATATTACATTTGAAAATAGCAAAACTATGGTACTGCTTCCAAATCCTAATAGTAGAGAAAATAAAATACAACTTTTAACAGATTTTAAACCATCAAAAAAATTTCCTTTAGAAAATTGTTCTGAAACAATACAAGTACAGGCAATACTTAATCCAGAAGTAGCTAGTGTAATGGCAAATTGATATACAGACATCACTAAACTAAATACGCCAACAGCCTCTGAACCAATTTTGTTAGAAACATATAAATTAAAAGCTGTTCCAATACTTTTCATGATAAATGCAGTAAAAGTTAATATAGTTCCATTAATAATGAAGATTTTTGTTTTTCTCAAAAATATCACCATTAAATAAATATGTTTTTTTTATTTAAATATGTATAATACATAAAAAATAATTATTGATAAAAGACTATGAATATTTAAAATTTTATGATAAATATATAATTAGAGAAAAGTTTAAGAATAATGGACATAAATAATAAAAAAAGTGAGGAATTAATATATGAGAATTGTTATAGTAAGACATGGTGAAACAATGTCAAATATTATAAATGGTAGAGGGATAGATTTATATACAGGAGCTCTTAATAATGAATTAACAGATTTAACAAAAAAGGGAGAAAATCAAGCTAAAGAATTATCAGAAAATGATATTATAAAAAGCATTGAAAAAGTTTATTCGTCTGATTTAAATAGAGCTGTACAAACTGCAAGACTAGCAAAACCGGGATTTGAAATTAATATAAATAAAGATTTGAGAGAAAGATGCTTAGGTGAATTCGAAGGAAAAGAAAAGAAGGATTTAATAAAATTAAAGCAATATGAAAAATATTTTAATAATAAAGAATTTAATAATTTTAGAACTGATTTTATGCAAAAAGCTCCGAACGGTGAAAATTATACACAGGTTAGTATGAGGTGTAAAAGGTTTTTAGATTCATTGGAGTTTAATGAAAAAATAACAATAGGAATATTCTCACATTTACATGCAATAAGGTGTTTGTTTTTAAATATATTAAAAATCGAGCCAAAAGAAGAAGTTTTTAATTTAAAAATAGAAAATTGTGAACCATATGTCTTTGATGGAGATTCATTAGAAGAGATGAAACTTGTTTCACATGATTTATCAAATTTAATTAGAAAATAAAATCATTATAAAGAAATAGGTGCAAAATATATTATCACAACAGATATTTCTATGGTACATGGATTATGCTGATATGCAACCTGAAATTGACAAAAAACAACCTAAAATTGGTAGAACGCAACCGGTAGAAAACATATAATCTGAAAAAGAAGGGAGGAAAATTATATGAAATTATCAGATAATTTAAAAAATATTAGAAAGGAAAATAATTTGTCACAAGAACAACTTGCAGAAATGTTAGGAGTGTCAAGGCAAGCTGTTTCAAAATGGGAATCAGGTAGTTCATATCCAGAAATGGAAAAAGTATTGCTAATTTGTAAACTATTTAACTATAATATAGATGAACTTATGAATGAAAATGTAAAACAAGTGGATGAAAATAAGCAATCAAAAATAAATTTTAACAAATATATTAATGAATTCTTTGCATATATAACAAAAACAGTAAAAATGTTTAGTAGTATGACATTTAAACAAAAAATAAAATGTGTAATTGAACAATTGATTGTTATTGGAATTATAGTATCTATATTAGCAATTATTGGAGAAATAGGTTCAAGTGTTTTGGCAGGAGTTGTAGGTGGATTATCTTATAGTATAATTAAAGTTATTAGAAATATTATTGAGGCAATTTATTTAATTTTAGCATTTGTCTTAGGTTTTGTGGTATATTTACATATTTTTAAAATTAGATATTTAGATTATTATGAAATAATAGAAGAAAATGGACAAACAGAAACAAAAGATGAAAATATAAAACAAGATAATCAGAAAATTTTATTAGAAAATAAAAAAGAAAAAATTATAATAAGAGATCCTAATCATTCTCAATATAACTTTTTGACAAGTATAGCTAAAATTGTAATGTGTGGAGTGAAATTTTTTGCAATATGTATTGCTTTAGGTTTTGCAACATCTTTAATATTTTTTGTAACTTGTTTAATTTTAAGCTTTTTATTTATTAAAACAGGAATGTTATTTGTAGGGCTTTTAGTAGGATTAATTTCTGCAATAATAGTAAATATAATAATATTAGAAATATTATATAATTTCATTATAAGTAAGAAGTCAAATAAAACTAGATTAGCTATTACTTTTATAATATCATTAGTATTAGCAGGCGTTAGTGGAGGATTAATTACTATAGGTGTATCTGGGTTTGAGTATGTCAATACTATAGGAGCAAGTCAAGAAATAGAAGATACTTATAATTTTACAATGAGTAATGAATTATGGGTGAATTCATATGCAAATAGAGATGTAGAATATATTGCAAATGATTCTAATGAAATAAAAGTTGTTGTGAAGCATTCAAAATTTTATGAGCCAAATGTAGATCTTGTAGATAATGTAATATATGTAAGATATAATGCAGATAGTTTAGAAAGATTTAGAACAATTATTAATGATATAAATAATAAACGAATAGTAAATTATTATAATCCAAGTGTATATGTATACACTTCTCAAGATAATATTAATAAATTAGAAGAAAATGCAACTAATGCAATAGAAAAGTTATATAGATAATAAAGAATAGAAAAAAACACCGTATTTAAGGCGGTGTTTTTTAGAGGATTAATCAAGTAAGCTCAACAACTGAGCTTCACCTGATTTTTCCATTTCATCGAACCGTCTGACTTTTACATCTAATACGGTCGATGATGTGCGCTTAATCTCTAGCACTTTATCCGCAAGAGAAAGCTCCCTTTCGGTGATATAATCCAAAGAACCAATTAATAGCTTTTGAGCTATACCAAGAAAGTGATTTGCAGGTTGTTTACATTTCTTAAAGTAGGTGCACGCCCACACTTGTGTGTTCGTGATCTTTTTTAATGCTTTAATGCAAACATTACTACGCACTCCCCCATCAGTCAATAGGAGGTCATTACCATCATCATCTTTAACAGTAATACCCTTATATAGACCGGGGAAAGCTGTGCTAGTCATTATAGCTTCTTTTACAGAAGCATGTTTAATGACTTTTTCATCTGGAATGTCCAGGTTACTAAAGTATACAACTTCTCCAGTTCGTGCATTGACTGACTGAATTATAATGGGGGTGGGAAAATCGCTGATGCAATAAACCCCTTTTTCATATAATATCCGAGCTAATCTCGAATAATATATGATGGAGCAACCTCCGCCTGAAAAGGCTAACGATATTTTTTTCATCAGGTCTCATCCTCTCTTTAAGAATTATTACATAATAATTACAACATAAAAGTAGACATAATACAAACAATTTGATTCCATTAAAGTTCTTTTAAAGTATTGTGATTTTGATAAATATAGTGTATAAAATAAATGGACAGAAATGTCTCTTTATTTTATAGTATTTTCAAATTATAATCTTTATGGAGGTGAAATAATTGGATACTATTGGAGAAAGAATAAAGAAAATCAGAAAGAATAATAATTTAACTCAAGAGCAATTTGCAGAAAAAATACTATGTAACAAAAAAACTATTCAGAGATATGAACAAGAAGAATGTTTGCCAGATGTTTATAATTTAAAAAAAATAGCTGTAGAATTTAATATTTCATCAGATTATATATTAGGAATTTCAGATGATGCAGTAAGATCAGATGAAGATAGTTTCGTGAAAATAACATTATTATATCAAGATTATAAAAAAATGAGATTTAATTCCATTTTACCAGATGAAGATTATTATTGGATTACTTTTGAAGTAAAAGAGGATAAAACATATATTACTTCCGTTCAAACTAAATGTATTGGTTTTGCAGATGAAGAATGTAAAAAAGAAATTAGAGTGCCAAGAGAAGTAATACCTGAAAAAGCGATTGAATTATGTAAGAAAGTAAAAGGGGATCCAGTAATAATTAACAAGATTTCAGAAATAGGTTTATATTATATATTTGGTGGTGATGCAATTATAAGGAGAAAATTATGTGAGGAACATATGCCCAATATAGTAGAACCATTTATAGTAGATAGGAGAGGATAGAAAATGACTTTACAGTATATAACAGATTATATAGATAGGAAGATTGAAGAAAATTCAGAAAAAATAGTTTTTACTTTTTATGAATTAAAAATTAGAGAAAATCTAAATGATATAGAAATGATGGATTTTATAAATCTTAGTAAAACAAAACTACAAAATATGGGATACAATGTATATGAAACAGGGGATGAGTATGAAGATTCTACTGGAAAGCATGTTGTAGAAAATAACATTTTGTTTATTGCTATGAAAGCTTAGATAATTACAAAGAAATATTATATAAAGGAGAGATGAAAATGTTAAACAATATAGAGGTATTGTGTCATAGTAGTATTAGAATTAATAAAGAAAAAGTAATATATATAGATCCATTTAAAATAGATAAAAAATATAATGATGCAGATATTATTATGATTACACATGATCATTATGACCATTATTCAGAAGAAGATATAGAAAAGGTTATGAAATTGGATACTATAATAGTTATACCAGTTTCTTTATCAAGAAAAGTAGAAGAAATGCGGATTCGATAAGAAAAATGTTATAATAGTAAAACCTAATAATGAATATAAAATAGGAGATATAAAAATAAATACTATACCCGCATATAATATAAATAAAGCATTTCATCCAATGAAAAATCAGTGGGTTGGATATATTATAGAAATAAATAATATTAAATATTATATTGCAGGAGATACAGATATAACTCCAGAAAATAAAAATATAAAATGTGATGTTGCTTTTATACCTGTAGGAGGAACATATACAATGGATTACAAAGAGGCAGCAGAACTAATAAATATAATAAAACCTGAAATAGCTGTTCCAATACATTATGGAAAAATTGTTGGAACAAAACAAGATGCATTGAATTTTGAAAAATTATTAGATGAAAAAATAAAATGTGCAATTTTAATTAAAGATTAATTACTATTAACATGTTTACATATTGTATTGTAATAACTTAACTAATATGGTAATATATACTGGATTTATATTTAATATAAAAAAATGAATTTTAGGGAACATACCAAAGAAAGTTCGTTCTCAAAGTTCAAAGGAGGAGATAAAATGGGACTAGTTTTGAAAGGAGTTAGTAAAAACTTTGGTAGTAAAAAAGCAGTAGATAATATTTCAATTACTATGGATAAACCAGGGGTATACGGACTTTTAGGAACAAACGGAGCAGGAAAAACTACTACGATAAGAATGATTTTAGGAATAGTAGAAAAGGATACTGGTGAAATAACTTGGAATGGTAAAAAAGTTGAAAGAAAGAGTGTAAATTTTGGATATTTGCCTGAAGAAAGAGGGGTATATCCAAAAACAAAAGTCTATGATCAATTAATTTATTTTGCAAGGTTAAAGGGAATGAGTAGACAAGATGCGGATGAAAAAATAAAAGAATTATCTAAGGAGTTAAAAGTTGAAGAATATTTAAATATGCCTGCAGAAAAACTATCAAAAGGTAATCAGCAAAAAGTTCAGTTTATGACTTCAATAATACATAATCCAGATTTAGTAATTTTAGATGAGCCTTTTAGTGGACTTGATCCTGTTAATACAGAAATCTTAAAAAATATTATTATAGATTTAGTTAAACAAGGAAAATATATTATAATGTCAGCACATCAAATGGCTACAATAGAAGAATTTTGTAGTGATATAGTAATTCTTAACAGAGGTAAAACTGTATTACAAGGAAATTTGAAAGATATAAAAAATTCATATAAAGCAAATAGACTACTAGTAAGTACAAATACTAAAATTGATGATATGATTTCAGATTTGAATTTAACAATAGAAAATAATGTAGACAATAAGTATACAATTAAAATAGATAATGAAGATATTGCTAGAAAATTATTAAATACATTAGTTGAAAAACAAATTGAAATAACAAAATTTGAAATTCAGAAACCAACATTAAATGATATTTTCATAGAAAAGGTAGGTGAGTAATGTGAATGATTTAAAAGTGGTAATAGGATTTACAATAAAAGATATGGTGCAAAGAAAATCTTTTATTATATCAACAGTAATTATATTATTATTTATTATACTAGGATTTAATATACCTAATATAATGAATGCCATAAGTGGAGAAGAAAACTCTAATAGTAAAGAAAAAATATTAGTAGTTGATACTAATAATATATATGAAGGAACATTGGATGAATTAAATTCATTAGATCTAGGATATGAATTTGAAGTAGTAACAGATAATATAGAATTTAATGAAATTAAACAGAAAATAGAAAATGGTGAAATAGAATCTAGTATCATTATTGAAAAAAATGATTCTAATTTAAAAATAAGATACATAGTAGAGAGTATGACAAGTTATACTCAAATACCAGAGGACTTATCAAATGCATTGAATTCAGCTTATTCAAGTTTGCAAATATCAAAATTAGGATTAACACAAGAACAATTAAATAGTCTTAATCCAAATATAGAATTCACAATGGAACAAACTGAGGAAGAAGAAGTAAAAGGAAATGTAATAATCATTATGTTGTTATCATTAGTATTATTTTATGCAATATATTTCTGTGCATATCAAGTATCATCATCAATAACAACAGAAAAAACATCAAGAATTATAGAAACACTTGTAACATCAACATCACCTACCAATATAGTAGTAGGTAAAACAATTGGTATAGGTCTAGTAGGACTTGCACAACTTTGTATAATAGTACTTACAGCATTAATTTGTGCAAAATCATTTATTGAACCGGAAATATTAAATTCAGTACTTGATATGTCAATGATAACACCTAGTTTAGGTATAATTACTATAGCATATTTTATATTAGGATATTTTACATATGCAATGTTGTATGCACTTACAGGATCTACAGTTAGTAAACCAGAAGATATACAATCAGCCAATACACCAGTAGCTTTTGTTGCTATAATTGGATTTTACTTATCATATTTTACAATGATGAATCCAACAAGTAACTTGAATGTATTTGCATCAATATTCCCAATATCATCACCATTTTGCATGCCTTTTAGAGTAATGATGGGAATTGCTGAGCCTTCTGAAATTATAATATCTTTTATTGTTCTAATACTTACAATAATAGTTATTACTAAACTTACAATAAAAATATATTCAAATGCAATATTAAATTATGGTGGAAAAATTAAAATTAGAGAATTTTTACATAAATAAAAATATAAGTCAGAAAGATTAGATAAAAACTAATTTTTCTGCTTTTTTTATTTAATGAAAAAGAATTTACAATATGTTAAAAAAATGATATATATATAGTATAAAATATAAAAAGAAAGGGAGTAGATTTATATGAAAAATATAGAATTAAAAATCGAAGGAATGCATTGTGAAGGATGTTCAAATAGATTAGAAAAAGTACTTAATAATTTAGAAGGAGTAAGTACAGCAAGTGTAAGTTTAGAAGATAAAAAAGCAAATATAGAATTTAATGAAGATCTAATTAATATAGATAATATAAAAGAAGCTATAGAAGATGCAGGTTTTACAGGAGAATAATATAGAGTGAAATTTTGTGATTGAAAGGACGATAATTAAGTAATGAAAAAAGTTTTGTTAAAAATAGGAGGAATGACTTGTAGTGCTTGCTCTAGTGGACTTGAAAAATATTTAAATAAACAAGAGGGGATTAATGGAGCAGCAGTAAACCTTGTGATGAATAATGCATCTATTTCTTATGATGAGAACAAACTGGATCTAGAACAAATAGAAAAGTTTATACAAAAGGCAGGTTTTGAAAGTCTAGGAATAGATAATTTAAAAGAAGAAGAGAAGAAAAAAAGTAACGAGAAATACAAATTAATAACTATAACAATATTATCATTACTAATATTATATATATCAATGGCACATATGGTAGGACTACCATCAATACCATTTTTACATATGATGCATTATCAAGTGAATTATTCTATATCATTATTTATTCTTACAACAATAGTATTATTTATGGGAAAAGATATATTAAAAAATGGATATAAGAACTTAATACATAAAACTCCAAACATGGATACATTAGTAACAATAGGAGTAGCAAGTAGTTATATATACAGCATATTTAATACTTTTATGATGCTAAAAGGAGAAACATCTTATGTAGAACATTTATATTATGAATCAGCAGCTATTGTTCTGTTCTTTATAAAAATTGGAAAATATATAGAAAATAAAAATAAAAATAAGACTAAAGAAGCAATAGCAGAACTAATGTCAATTACACCTAAATCAGCTGTTATAGAAAAGGAAGGAAAAATATTAAATGTAACAATTGACGAAATAGAAAAAGGGGATATTGTTATTTGCGCGCCAGGAGAGAAAATAGCTGTAGATGGAACAATAACAGAAGGTAGAACACACATTGATGAATCATTTATAACTGGCGAAAGTATGCCAGTAAAAAGAGAAAAAGGATCTAAAGTAATTGCAGGAAGTATTAATTATGAAGGATCAATAAAATATAAAGCAGAAAAAATTGGAAAAGATTCTACTGTATCAGAGATTGTTAGATTAGTTGTAGAAATGACTAATACAAAAGCTCCAATTGCTAAAATTGCAGATAAAATTAGTGGTTATTTTGTCCCTACAATTATAGGAATAGCTATTGTGTTTTTTGTAATATGGTTTAT
>CALXJL010000038.1 GCA_944388615.1 uncultured Clostridia bacterium | reverse complement strand
TTTTAGCTACAAATGATTCGCATTATTTAAAAAAAGAAGATGCATATAATCATGAAGTTCTATTATGTATTCAAACAGGGAAGAGAATGAATGATGAAGACAGAATGAGATTTGAAACAGAAGAATTATATGTAAAATCTCCAGAAGAAATGATAGAGTATTTTAAAAATGTACCAGATGCTATAGAAAATACAGTGAAAATTGCAGAGAAATGTAATGTGGAATTTGAATTTGGTCATACAATCTTACCAAATTATGATGTACCAAAAGAATACAAAACTCACCTAGACTATCTAAAAAAATTATGTAGTGATGGATTAAAGCAAAGATATAAGGATAATATTACAGATGAAATAAAAAAAAGAGCTGAATATGAAATTGGTGTAATAGACAAAATGGGATATGTAGACTATTATCTAATAGTCTGGGATTTTATTCATTATGCTAAATCACAGGGAATTCCAGTAGGCCCAGGACGTGGTTCAGGTGCAGGGTCAATACTTGCATATGCTATTGGAATAACAGACATAGATCCAATGAAATATAATCTTATTTTTGAAAGATTTTTAAATCCAGAAAGAATAAACATGCCAGATTTTGACGTGCATTTTTGTTATGAAATAAGACAAGAGGTAATAGATTATGTTGGAAGAAAATATGGTCATGACCATGTATCACAGATAATAACATTTGGAACAATGTCTGCGAGAATGGTTATAAGAGATGTTGGAAGAGCACTGGACTTTCCATATGCAGAAACAGATAAATTAGCAAAAATGATACCAAATGAACTACATATAACAATACAAAAATCTTTGGATCAAAATAAAGAGTTGAAAGATTTATATGATACAGATCCTACAATAAAAAAATTATTAGATATAGCAATGGCTTTAGAAGGAATGCCTAGACAGGCATCAACACATGCTTGTGGGATAGTTATTACAAAAGAACCAGTAGATACTTATGTGCCTTTATATGTAAGAGATAATGTTATTTCTACACAATATATAATGACTACATTAGAAGAATTAGGTCTTTTGAAAATGGACTTTTTAGGACTAAGAACACTAACTGTAATTCAAGACACAATAAATCTGGTTAAACAAACTAAAGGGATAGATGTAGAATTTGATAGCGAAATGAAAGATCCAAAAGTATATAAATTATGGCAAGAAGGAGATTCTAGTGGTATATTTCAGTTTGAAAGTCAAGGTATGACAAATTTCATGAAGGAATTAAAACCAGATTGTTTAGAAGATATAATAGCAGGAGTTTCATTATATAGACCAGGACCTATGGATCAAATACCAAGATATATTGCCAATAAACAAGATCCAGAACATGCAGTATATACACATCCTGCATTAAAACCAATATTAGAAGTAACATATGGATGTATGGTATATCAAGAACAAGTTATGCAAATTGTTAGAGATTTAGCAGGATACTCTTTAGGAAGAGCAGACTTAGTAAGACGTGCAATGGGAAAGAAAAAGTTAGATGTAATGGCAAAAGAAAGAGAATATTTTATACATGGACAAGTAGATGAAAATGGAAAAATATTGATCCCTGGTTGTGTAAGAAATGGAATAGATGAGGAATCTGCAAATAAAATATTTGATGAAATGGCAGAATTTGCAAAATATGCATTTAATAAATCACATGCAGCAGCATATGCAGTTGTATCGTATAGAACAGCATATTTAAAAGCATATTATCCAGAAGAATTTATGGCAGCAACATTAAATAGTTTTTTAGGTAATCTAGATAAAATTCCTCCATATATTGAGGAATGTAAAAAAATGAATATTCAAATTTTAAAACCAGATATTAATAAAAGTTACACAAAATTTACTGTTAATGAAGGAAAAATTAGATTTGGATTGGGTAGTATAAAAAATGTAGGGACAAATGTAGTAGATATAATAGTAGAAGAGAGAAAAAATAATGGAGAATATAAAGATTTTTCAGATTTTTGCGAGAGAATAAATGGAAAAAATGTTAATAAAAAATGTATAGAAAGTTTAATAAAATCTGGAGCATTTGATGAATTTGAACAAACAAGAAGTACACTAATAGCATCTTTTGAAGATATAATAGATTCTATATCAGATTTTGGAAGAAAGAGCATGGAAGGACAAGTTACAATGTTCGATATAGCACAAGAAACAGAAAAAGAAGAAATGCAAAAAAAGAAATATACATATACTGAAAAAGAAGAATATTCAGAAAAAGAAATGTTAGCCATGGAAAAGGAAATGCTAGGATTATATATATCTGGACATCCATTAGAAAATATAAGAAAAGAAATAGAAAAACAAACTAATGTAAATTCATTAGAATTGAAAAATGCATTAGAAAATAATGTATTAAAAGACGGACAATTTGTAAAATATGCGGGAATAATTAGTTCTGTAAAAAAGAAATATACTAAATCAAATAAATTAATGGCATTTGTAACAATAGAAGATTTATATGGACAAACAGAAATAATAGTATTCGAAAATTGTTATTTAAATTGTTCAAAATACTTAATAGAAGATAATGTAGTAATAGTGGATGGACGTGTTAGTATAAGAGAAGATGAAGATACTAAAATTGTAGCAAGGGAAATAAAAGAATTTAATGTTCCTAAAAAACAAATATTATGTATGGATATTACACAATTAGATGAAAATAAAAAAGAACAACTTAGAAATGCAATAAGGTATTTTTCAGGTGAGCATAATAATATAATGTTACAGATAATAAACAAACAAGAAAAAATGAATGCAGGAGGAATATTTTTTACTGAAGAAATATTACATGAATTTCAAGATTTAATAGGGATTGAAAATGCATATTTGGAAGAAATAACAATGTGAAAAAAAAGTGGTTGACATATATTGGTAAGTATGATAAAATATTTACCTGTAAGCCGCCTGAGTCGGGTTAAAGTGTTAATATTACATTAACCACCTAGTATTTTATGCTTAGCGAGTATACATATAAAGGGAGGTGTACTATAAATGTACGCAATAATCGAAAGTTGTGGAAAACAATACAAAGTTTCAAAAGGAGATGTAATATTTTTTGAGAAATTAGATGCTGAAGAAGGTAAAAAAGTAAATTTTGATAAAGTTGTTCTAGTATCTGATGATAAAAATATAGAAGTGGGAGCTCCATATCTAAAAGGTGTTAAAGTAGAAGGAAAAGTAGTTTCACATGGTAAAGCTAAAAAAATATTAGTATACAAATATAAAGCAAAGAAAAACTACAGAAGAACACAAGGTCATAGACAACCATATACAAAGGTTGAAATAACAGCTATAAAAACACCAGCAGAAAAGAAAGAAACAGCTGCAAAGCCAGCATCTGCAAAAACAACAACTAAAAAAACAGCTAAAGTAGAAGCTTAGTTAAGTAAGATAATAATAGAGATATAATTTAAATTTTAAAAGACGAAGGGAGTGAAAAAACATGGCTCATAAGAAAGGTCAAGGTAGTGTTAAAAATGGTAGAGATAGTGAGTCTAAACGTCTTGGTATAAAAAGAGCAGATGGTCAAGTAGTACCAGCTGGAAATATCTTAGTAAGACAAAGAGGAACTAAAATTCATCCAGGAACTAATGTTGGTATAGGTAGTGATGATACTCTATATGCAAAAATAACTGGAAAAGTTAAATTTGAAAGACTAGGAAAAGATAAGAAAAAGGTTAGTGTTTATCCTGTAGAGGAAAATGCTTAGAATAAAGAAAGAACTCTTAGAAATAGTAAAAAAGAGTTCTTTTTAAAAATGAAAAAATAGTAAAGTTCTGTAATTAAAATTTATAATGATGAAGTTTATATAAAAATATAGACTTCATTTTTTTGTTGTAACAGAAAATACATTAATATGGTAATAAGAACCTGGTGAGGTCAACATAAATATTGCTTAAAAAGGAAAGTTGTGGTAAAATATACATAATAGAGGTATAAAAATTAGTGTAAAGGAGTAAATGATGAAAAATAGTACTGTTAAGAAAATAGCAATAATATTAATAATAAATATTATAATTTTTCAATTAAGTTGTATAATTACTAATAAAACATATGCAAGTTTTGGGTCAATAAGATGTGAATCACCATCTAGACCAAAGACCTCGCACAGTAATTCTAAAGGACGGATCTAGTAGTGGTGGTGGAAAGACCACTACTACTACAACAACAGAGACGAAAACAGAAGAATCGTATGAACCACCTCCAAAGCCATTTTATCCATACATAGAAGGTAATGTATATAATGAACTTTTAGAGGAAAAATCTATAGCTGATGAAAGACTTGACATACCCAGTGATGAAAAATTTGAAAAGATTTCTAACGTGAAGGTTGAATTATTTGACACTCCAAATCCTGATGAGGATGATGAACCTTGTGCAACGACATATAGTGATAAAGATGGATTTTATCATATTGCTCCAAAAGAACCTGGAAGTTATTATTTAAGATTTACATATGGAACATATAAAGAAGGATGTGATACAGAAGAATTAAAACAATCTGTAAAATATAATGGACTAGATTACACAGCTGTAATGGCTGGACAACATATATCTACAACAACTGAAATAACAAATATAACGACATATACAACAATTGAGAAAACTATAATCCGTAGTGGAAGCGGGTGTTCACAAGTAGTGCTAGCAATGGATATATCTTATAGTACATGGCAAGAGGATAATGATGCTTTAGAAAATGAGAAAAAAGCGGCAAAAGAATTAATCGAAAAATTATTAAGTGATGAAAAAAATATTTATATCTCAATAGTCGTATTTGCAGGAGGCAAAGAAAATTCGAGTTATGTAGTAAGCGGAAATGATGATAATGCAACAAGTGTAAGAATAATATCATTTACTAATAATAAAGAGAGATTATTCGAAGCAATAGATTCAATACAAGTAAGAGATGAAGGAGATAAGACACCAGGATATTTAAATGTACATGATTTCATAGCTGGAACTAATATTGAAGCAGGTTTAGATGTAGCAAAGGACACTTTTTTGGATCCTCCAGCGGGATATGAAGATGTGGAATATCTTAGAAATATAATATTATTATCAGATGGAGCGCCTACTACAGATAATAATACTATGCATGAGCCTATATATTCAGATGATTCAGATGAGGTGATTGCAATGAAACTTATACAAATTGCTGATTCAACTCATGAAAAATTAATGGAACTAGTTAATGATGGTGTTAATGTGTTTTCTTATGTAGTAAAACAAGAGGATGATTATTTGCAAGAAATAATAGAAAGAATCTTTGACCCAAGAGATGAAACAGAAGAAAGATTAAATGGAAAATGGTTCCAGTCTAATCAAGCTGATGCAGTAGAAATTATAAAAAATGATATTGCAGCAACAGTTAAAGAAACAATAAATAAAACGCAAGAAACGATAGTTAATACTGAGACAATAGAAAAGACAGAAACATTAATGAAATTATTTGCAGGTCTAGAGGATGAGGATAGAAGAAATGAGTTGACGAATCTTTATGACGAATTAAATTATGAAAATGTTTCGGTTATAGAAAATGCATTTAAAAATGATGTAGCTGATGATAAATTTATAAGAAATGCTAAAAAATTTTTGGATGATACATATATGACAGTGTATGTAAAACAACCATATATAATTACATTTGATGGAGAAGAACCACATCCATATACAGGTCAAGATTTGATATTAGATGAAAGGGAAAAATTTGAATTAAGTGTAGATATAAAAGTAACAGGATTTAGATTAACTTTGTCAGATGGAACAATTATAGAAGAAAAAGCTGTTTTGCCATTCTGTGATGCTAATTTACAAAAATATGAAAAAATTCAAATAGATGATATAGCAGACCCAGTATATATACAATCATTAGATAAAGAAATCATGCATGGAGCTAAAATAGATATAGAATATACGATGATTGTGAAAAATGAATCTGCAGTTCCAGCACAGGGGTTTACATTATTAAATTACCTAACAAACTTATCAAAGTATCAACATATGTCAATATTAAATTTTAACGAAAATGCAAGAATGATAACAGATACTTATACAAATAAAGATTATGGGTGGCAGGCAAAAGAAAAATCTGAATTAATGAGATCTGGCTCTAAATTGATTGCAACTGGTGTATGGGGAAAATTACGTAATGATTATTATATAGAATGTAAATATGATTGTGATAATACTGACAATACAGCTCTGAGAAGTGGAAAGTTATATAGTAATGGGGAAAGATATGTAAAAGTAATATTAAGTAAAGTGTTGTCATCTACAAATGATGAAAGTGAGTTTAGTGATTCTGTTGAAATAATTAAATATAAAAATGACTTAGGTGTAAGAATGAGGACACCATATGTAGAAGAAGGTAAATTATATAAGCAATATATGGGAATTATACCTGGAAATGGAGAGGAGAGTCTTAGCACTACACCAGTTGTAGAAAGAGATTATGCTGAATCTAACTCTATATTTGTAATACCACCAACAGGTTTTACAAATTACAAAATATATATTTTTATATCAATCGTAATAATGTTAACAATATGTGTAACAGTAGGAAAAAAGAAAAGATAAAATAATAAGTAAAAAAGTGCATTTAAGAATGTACTTTTTTACTTTAGAGTGTATTGTAATATAATAGAAAATATAGTATAATACGTAAAAAAATAAAAAGGAATGAATAATATGAATAATAAAAGAATGCTTACAGGAGATAGACCAACAGGAAAATTACATATAGGTCATTATTTTGGATCATTACAAAATAGAGTAAAATTACAAGATGAATATGAAACATATATATTAGTCGCAGATGTGCAAGCTTTAACAGATAATTTTAACAATCCTGAAAAAGTAAAACAAAATGTAAAAGAAATCGTAATGGATAATTTAGCAGTAGGAATTAATCCTGAAAAATCAACAATATACTTACAATCAATGATACCAGAAGTTGCTGAACTAACAGTTTTTTATTCAAATTTAGTAACAGTATCAAGATTACAAAGAAACCCTACAGTAAAAACGGAAATAGCTCAAAAAAGGGAACTATTTGGAGAAAGTGTAACATATGGATTTTTAGGATATCCTGTTAATCAAGCTGCTGATATTACAGCTTTTGAAGCAAGTATAGTACCAGTAGGAGAAGATCAGCTTCCTTTAATTGAACAGACTAGGGAAATAGTTAGAAAATTTAATAGTATTTATGGAGATACTCTAATAGAACCAGAAGCATATTTGGGCGAGAATAAGAGAATAAAAGGATTAGATGGAAATGAAAAGATGGGAAAATCTTTAGGAAATGCAATATATTTAGCAGATAGTGAAGATGAAATATCAAGAAAAGTAATGTCTGCAGTAACAGATCCTGCAAGAATAAAAAAAGATGATCCAGGAAATCCTGATATATGTATGGTTGCTTATTATCACAATTTATTTAGTAAAAGCGAAATTAAAAACATTTGTGAAGAGTGTAAAGCAGGAAAAAGAGGTTGTGTTGCTTGTAAAAAACAATTAATAAAAAATATCCTTAAAGAATTACAACCAATACAAGAAAAGAGAAGATATTATGAACAAAGACCAGAACTTGTAAAAGAAATACTTATGGAAGGAACAAAAAACGCAAGAAAAATAACAAAACAAACAATGGAAAAAGTAAAAAAAGCAATGAAATTAGACTATTTTGCTTAAGCAAAATTTAAAGGAGAAGAAAAATGTTTGTAGATTATGCGAAAATTCTAGTTAAATCTGGAGACGGAGGAGATGGAGCAGTTTCATTTAGAAGAGAAAAATACGTTGCAGCAGGAGGTCCAGATGGAGGAGATGGCGGAAAAGGTGGAGATGTATATTTCGTTGTTGATCCTAATCAAAATACATTAATAGATTTTAGATTTAAAAAGAAATTTAAAGCAGAAAATGGAAAAAATGGTGAAGGAAACCATAAATATGGACGTGGTGGAGAAGATATATATATAAAAGTACCTATTGGTACAATAATAAAAGAAGCGGATACAGGTAAAATAATAGCTGATTTATCAAAACCAGGACAAAAAGAATTAATATTTCCAGGAGGAAGAGGTGGAAAAGGAAATTCTCATTTTGCTACATCAACTAGACAAGCTCCTAGATTTTCACAAGGTGGAGAAAAGGGAATAGAAAAAGAATTAATTTTAGAATTAAAATTGTTAGCAGATGTAGGATTAATAGGATTTCCAAATGTAGGAAAATCAACATTTTTATCTAGAACAACATCTGCTAGACCTAAAATAGCTGATTATCATTTTACAACATTAGAACCTAATTTAGGTGTTGTAAAAAATGCATATGGAGCAAGTTTTGTAATAGCAGATATACCAGGAATAATAGAAGGAGCAAGTAATGGAACAGGTCTTGGAATTCAATTTTTAAGACATATTGAAAGAACAAGATTATTATTACATGTTATAGATGTTTCTGGAATTGAAGGTAGAAATGCTGTAGAAGATTTTAATATAATAAATAATGAATTAAAATCATATAGTGAGAAATTAAGCACTAGAAAACAAATAATAGTTGCTAATAAAATAGATGCAATGCAAGATGAGAAAAATTATAAAGAATTAGAAAAATTAGCTAATAAAAAGAATATAGAAATATTTAGAATTTCAGCAGTTACAGGTGAAGGAATACGAGAATTATTAGATAGAGTTGTAAAAGTTTTAGAAGAATTGCCAAAAGAAGAATTAGTTGAAATTCAAGATAGAAAAATATATACATTAAAAGAAGATGAAGAAGATTTTACAATAGTAAAAGAAAAAGATATGTATGTAGTTGATGGACCTGCAGTTCAAAGATTAATGAGAAGAGTAAATTTGGAAGATAATGAATCTATGTATTATTTTCAAAAATGTTTAGCTGAATTAGGAGTTAATGATAAATTAAAACAAGCAGGAGTAAAAGAAGGAGATACTGTAAAAGTAGTTGACTGGGAATTAGAATGGTATGATTAACAAAACAAAAAAATGTCAAAAATTTGTTTGACATTTTTTTGTTTGTATGATAATATGTTGTAAATTATTTAAGAATTATTATGGAAATGGAAGGATTGATGAGAATGAAGCATAGAAAAAGCCCCGAAGATATTAATAAAAGAGAAAAAATGATTATGAAGTACATCGAAAAACAAATTGATACAGTAGGATATGCACCATCTGTAAGGGAAATAGGAAAGGCAGTAGGTTTAAAATCTACAGCTACAGTACATTTTTATTTAGCACATTTAATGGAATTAGGCTATATTAAAAAAGAAAGTCAAAAAGGTAGAACATTAAGATTATTAAAATCAGTTAATGGAAACAAAGAAAAGAAACAAGAAAACAAGAACTTATATACATCAAAAGAAATGGTAGAAGTACCAGTTATAGGAAAAATTACAGCTGGAGCACCAATTTTAGCTGTAGAAAATGTAACAGATACATTTCCAATTCCAATAGATTTTGTTGGAAATAGTGAAAGTTTTATGCTAACTGTTAGAGGAGAAAGCATGATAGAAGCAGGTATATTAGATGGAGATTATATACTTGTAAAAAAACAAAATGTAGCCAATAATGGAGAAATAGTAGTGGCATTAATTGGAGATGAAGCAACAGTAAAAACATTTTACAAAGAAAAAGATCATATAAGATTGCAACCAGAAAATAGTACAATGGATCCAATAATTGTAGATAATTGTGAGATATTAGGAAAAGTAGCTGGTGTATTTAGAAAAATGTAATTAGGAAGAAGTTGGTATAATGAATAGAATGTTAACATTTGCCAAATATCTATTAGTAATAGTAATATTTTATTTTGTAACAGATTATATATCATTCTATTTAATAAATACTACATATGAAGATATAGATCTTGTTTCAGAAATGCATGAACCTAAAGTGCAAATAAGTGAAGCAAAAGCTACAACTATTAATGGATATATTAAAGGCAGTATCGAAAATAATACCAATGAAACTATAAATGGGAAATACCTAAAAATAAATTTACTAGCAGATAATGATGTTAATTTAGGAGAGAAATTTGTAGAAATAAAGGAACTAGAGAAAAATAGTGTACAAGAATTTGAAATGGACTTTAATGTTCAAAATGTTGATAAATATAAATTATCTATCACAAATTCAATAGAAGGAGCTACAGAAGAAGCTCTTATATCAGACCAACATTTTGGATTCTTTACAGCAACAACAATATTAATCTTATTATATATTCTTTAAATTATATTTTATCTATTGCAGATTATGTAAAATTATGATAGAATTAAAACATTCAGCAAAGCTGAATAATAAATTTTTGAGAAAGGGGCAGATGGTATGTCCAAGGAAATAATAGCAACTGTTGAGAATGTTCGGTTACAGGAGATAGTTTCAACTTTTTTGCCTGCTTTAAAGTGGACAAAAGAAAATTCCGACAAAGAAAGTCTCCAAGAACTGATGGAATGGATGGATGTTACAATAACTGGCGCTGTTTCAGAAGTTTCGAAAGAAGATCTTAAACAGATTCTGGAGATGATGGCAGATTAAAGCTAAGATTCCTATAACAGGGTGAGAATAGTATTCTTGCCCTGTTGCCCTATTTATAGCAAAAAAATATACATTTTTTAAAACACAAAATGTATATAATTCTATAATGTGAAAATAATTTAAATAAACATTAAAAAGGCATTGATATTTTTGAAAAAGTGTAATATAATCGTAATGATTTTGTAATAAAAGAGAAATAAAAACATAGAAATATTATTAAGCTAGAAATAAGAAGGGAAGATGTATATGTTCGGCTGGGGGCAAGATATTGGAATAGATTTAGGAACAGCAACAGTAATTGCTTTTGTAAAAGGAAAAGGAATTGTTTTAAGAGAACCATCTGTTGTAGCAGTAGACAATAATACAGGGGATGTTCTTGCAGTAGGAAAAGAGGCAAGAAGAATGCTAGGAAGAACACCTGGAAATATCGTTGCAACAAGGCCATTAAGAGAAGGTGTCATATCTAATTATACTGTAACAGAGAAAATGTTAAAATATTTTATAAATAAAGTTGGGAAAAGCATATTCTCACCAAGAATTATGATTTGTATTCCATCACAAGTAACAGAAGTAGAGAAAAAAGCTGTTATAGATGCTGCATCACAAGCAGGTGCTAGAAAGGTTTATTTAATAGAAGAACCAATAGCTGCAGCAATTGGTGCAGGTATAGATATATCTAAGCCATGTGGAAATATGGTAGTAGATATAGGTGGAGGAACTACAGATATAGCAGTAATTTCACTTGGAGGATCAGTTGTTAGTACATCATTAAAAGTAGCTGGAGATAAGTTTGATGAAGCGATAGTTAGATATATAAAAAAGAGACATAATATGATGATAGGAGAAAGAACAGCAGAAGATTTAAAAGTAAATGTAGGTTGTGTATATCCTAAAATGCAAGAAACAGATATGGAAATAAGAGGAAGAGATTTAGTTACAGGTCTTCCTAAAACAGTTTCAATAACATCTACAGAAATGCTTGAAGCTTTAATAGAACCAGCTATGATGATTGTAGATGCAGTTCATTCAGTATTAGAAAAAACACCACCAGAACTTGCAGCAGATATTAGTAGTAGAGGAATATATATGACAGGTGGAGGATGTTTAGTAGATGGTCTAGATAAATTGCTACAAGAAAAAACTGGAATAAATGTAATGATAGCACAAGATGCAGTATCATGTGTGGCATTAGGAACAGGAAAAGCATTAGAAGATTTGGACAAATTAGATTCTAAATCTAGAAGATAGAATAAAAATTTGGAAAAATTTCAAAAAAAGCTTGAAAAATACAATTAAACAGGGTATAATATATAAGGCATATAGAAAAGGAGAAAGAGTGGGAACAAATCCCACTCTTAAATTATTATTAATCATTAAGTTAGGAGGATTTAATGGCGAGTATCGAAGAAAAAGTAGAAAATCTTATTAAAGATAAAATAGAAGCTCTAGGTTACAAATTATATGATGTGCAATATGCAAAAGAAGGAAAAGACTATTATTTAAGAATATTTATTGATAATGAAAAAGGTATTGATTTAAACGATTGTGAAAAAGTTAGTAATGAAATAAATGATATTTTGGATGAGGCAGATTATATAAAAGAACAATATTTTTTAGAAGTATCTTCTCCAGGAGTGGAAAGAGTTCTAAGAAAAGATAAACATTTAGAAGATCAATTGAATTGTGAAATAAATATTAAATTATTTAAAACTTTAAATGGGAGTAAAGAATATACAGGAATACTAAAAAATTATAATGATAAAGAGATATCTATTATAACTAATAATAAAAATATTAATATAGAGAGAAAAAATATATCCCTAATCAAGAGTGTATATAATTGGGAATAAGACTTGAAAGAAAATAAAAGAAAGGAATGATGTAAAAAATGAAAAAGGCAGTTAAAAATAATAAAGCGATAGATAGTAAAGAATTAATAATTGCAATAGAAGAATTAGAAAAAGAAAAAGGAATAGAAAAGGAATATTTATTAGACTCAATACAAAGTGCATTAGTTATTGCATATAAAAAGAACTTTGATTCAAATGAAGAAAATGTAAAAATAACTATGGATCCAGAAACTGGTGAGATACATGTGTATGCTGAAAAAGATGTTGTGGAAAAAGTGGAAAATGATAAATTAGAAATTAGTTTAGATGATGCTAAAAAAATAAATAAAAAATTAGATATAGGAGATAAAGCAGAAATAGAGTTAGTACCAAAAAACTTTGGAAGAATAGCAGCACAAACAGCAAAACAATGTATTGTACAAAAAATTAGAGAAGCATCAAGAAATGTATTATTTAATGAATTTAGCGAAAGAAAAGGAGAAATAGTTTCTGGAATAGTGCAAAAATCAGATGGCGGAGTAGTTGTAGTAGATCTAGGAAAACTAGAAGGAATTATGACTGTAAAAGAACAAATACCTAAAGAAACATACCATGTTAATGATTCAATAAGAGCATATATATTAGATGTTGAAAGAGGATTAAAAGGTGCACCACAAGTTATGCTTTCTAGAGCTCATAATGATTTTGTAAGAAAATTATTCGAACTTGAAATACCTGAAATATATGAGGGATTAATAGAGATAAAGAGTGTATCAAGAGATCCAGGAAATAGATGCAAAGTTGCAGTATATTCACAAAATGAAAATATAGATCCAGTAGGTTCTTGCGTTGGACAAAAAGGTGTAAGAATTCAAAATATAATAAATGAATT
>CALXJL010000037.1 GCA_944388615.1 uncultured Clostridia bacterium | reverse complement strand
TTTCTAAGCCATTCTGTTATATTTTCATCTGTTTCAAATAAATAGTTGTTATCCTTAGGGAAATATGATTTTGTAATGGTTGTTCCCCATACCAATTCCCCTTCGTCTGGCTGCATTTCTCCTTCTATAATTTGGAATAACACTGTTTTAGCTAATTCATTATCTGCTAAAAAGGCAATTTTATTCCCTTCTTTTACATCAAATGAAACGTTGTCTAGTAATTTTACACCATCAATTGTTTTAGATATATTCTTTACTTGTAAAATTTCTCTTCCTGGTTCTCTATCTGGTTTAAAATCTACATATGGATATTTTCTATTAGATGGTTTAATTTCTTCTAATTCAATCTTCTCTAATGTTTTCTTTCTAGAAGTTGCTTGTTTTGATTTTGAGGCATTTGCACTAAATCTGGCAATAAAGTCTTGTAATTCTTTTATCTTTTCTTCCTTCTTTTTGTTTTGCTCTCTTGCTTGTTTTAATGCTAATTGACTTGATTCATACCAGAAATCATAATTTCCTGGATATACTTTTATTTTTCCAAAATCAACATCTGCAATATGTGTACATACTTTATTTAAAAAATATCTATCATGAGATACAACTATAACTGTATTTTCAAAATTAATTAAAAATTCTTCTAACCAACTGATACTCTTTAAATCCAAATCATTTGTAGGCTCATCCAAAAGTAATATATCTGGATTTCCAAATAATGCTTGTGCTAAAAGAATTTTAACTTTTTCTTTTGCCTCAATTTCGCTCATCATTTTATAATGATCTTCAGGATTTATTCCTAGATCATTTAATAATTGTGCTGCATCTGACTCTACATTCCATCCATCTAATTCTGCAAATCTTTCTTCTAATTTTGCTGCTTTCATTCCATCTTCTTCTGAAAAATCTGGTTTAGCATAAATAGCTTCTTTTTCCTTCATTATATTATATAATTCTTGGTTTCCCATCATAACTGTATCTATTACACTATATTCTTCAAATGCAAAGTGGTCTTGTTTTAAAACTGAAAGTCTTTCTGTTTTTTCTTTTGTAACTTCCCCTTTACTTGGTTCTAACTCTCCTGAAAGTACTTTTAAAAATGTTGATTTTCCAGCACCATTTGCTCCTATTATCCCATAACAACATCCTTTGTTAAATTTTATATTAACATCTTCAAATAATGTTCTTTTTCCAAAACGTATTGTTACTCCAATTGCATTTAACATATTCTTGTTCTCCTTCTCATTTTTTGTGAATTATATCATACATATTTTTTTTATTCAATAAAATATTAATCCAACATACCTTTTTTCCTTAACCATATTAAAGAAATTAGAGCTACTATTACAGATATAACTGTCATAATAATAAATCCATTTGGATTATTCTGAAATGGTACTGGTACATTCATTCCCATAAAACTTGCAATTAATGTTGGTATAGAAATAACTATTGTTATTGAAGTTAAAAATTTCATTACCACATTTAGATTATTAGATATTATAGATGCATATGCATCCATTGTTCCATTTAGAATTTCTGTGTATATTCTACTCATCTCAATTGCCTGTCTGTTTTCTATAATTGCATCATCTAGTATATCTTCATCTTCATCATATAATTTTATTACTTTCCCTCTTAATGTTTTTTCCATTACAATTTCATTAGATTTTAATGATGTTGTTAAATATACCAAACTCTTATCTAAACTTAATAGTTTTAGCAATTCTTTATTTTTCATTGAATTTTTCAAAACATTTTCTGCTATTTCTGTTTCTCTATTAATTCTTTTTAATAAAGTTAAAAAATATGACGCATTTTTATATAAAATATGTAATAATAATCTACTTTTTTTATAAGATGAAATTCCTTTTAATCTATTTTTTGATAAACCACTTTCTAATTCTTCGATAATTTTATTTTTCTTTAATGAGACTGTTATAAAATAATCATCTCTTACAACTATCATTCCAAGTGGCATTGTTGTATATATATTATTTCCTTCCTCTTCTTCCTCTGAAGGTTTTTCTTTTTCTATAATTGGAACATCTATTAAAAACAAAGTAGTTTCATCATCTTCTTCATAATCAATTCTCGCTTTTTCTTCAAAGTCAAGTGCATATTTTATAAAATCTTCTTGAATATTAAGATTCATACACACTTCTCTTATTTCTTCTTCTGAAGGGGAGACCATACTTATCCAATTTCCTTTTTTGTATTCTTCTGTTTTCTCTGTAATATTAGTTATTATATCTGTATTATACATTCTTATCATATTTTTCCCCTCCTTTTGCACTCGCTCTTATATTATACCATTTATTAGTTTTGGGTTCAAGTAAACATCGTATATAAATAAAAATCAGTAACTATAATTAGTTGCTGATTTTTATACTAATCTGACACCATAAAAAAATAATTTACTCTTTTAAAGCTCGTCTTGCTTCTCTTTCTCTTGTTTTCGTATCTAATATTTTTTTTCTTAATCTAATGTTTTTTGGAGTTACTTCAACTAATTCATCTTCTGCAATAAATTCTATAGCTTTTTCTAAAGACATTTGTAGTGGTGGTACTAATCTTAATGCTTCATCAGACCCTGATGCTCTTGTATTTGTTAGATGTTTTTCTTTACATACATTTATTGCTATATCCTCATTTCTAGAATTCAATCCAACAATCATTCCCTCATATACTTCTACACCTGGCCCAATAAATAAGTCACCTCTTTCTTGAGCATTATATAGTCCATAAGTTACAGATGTACCTTGCTCAAATGCTACAAGCACCCCTCTTGTTCTTGATGAAATTTCTCCCTTATATGGCTCATAACAATCAAAAATACTATTCATTGTTCCTTCACCCTTTGTGTCTGTAAGGAATTCTGTTCTATATCCAATTAAACCTCTTGATGGTATTTTAAATTCTATTTTTGTATGTCCCAGTTCAGCTGGCTCCATATTTAGCATTTCGCCTTTTCTTCTTCCTAATTTTTCAATTACTGTACCAATTGAATCATCTGGAACGTTTACAATTAATCTCTCCATTGGTTCGCTTTTTACGCCATCAATATCTTTTATAATAACTTTGGGTCTAGATACTAATAATTCAAAACCTTCTCTTCTCATTGTTTCTATTAATACAGATAAATGAAGTTCTCCTCTACCACAAACTTCAAAACTTTCAGCTGAATCTGTTTCTTTTACTCTTAAACTTACATTTCTCTCTAATTCCTTAAATAATCTATCTCTAATATGTCTTGATGTTACAAATTCTCCCTCTTGGCCAGCAAATGGTCCATTATTTACACTAAATGTCATAGATACAGTTGGTTCATCTATATCCACAAATGGTATTTTTTCTGGATTATTTATATCACAAATAGTATCACCTATGTTTATATCAGATATCCCTGAAAGTGATACAATATCACCTGCAACTGCTTCTTCAACTTCAACTTTTTTTAATCCTTCATATGTAAATAGTTTTCCTATTCTTCCTTGTGCATTTTTATCTGGTTTACAAATAGCTATTGGCATACCATTTTTTATAACGCCTCTTTCAATTCTTCCTACTGCAATTCTTCCTAAATATTCATCATAATCTATATTAGATACTAACATTTGCATTGGACCTTCTGGATCACATTCTGGTGGATTTATTGTATTAATAATTGTATCAAATATACATGTTATATTTTCACTTTCTTCTTCTAAACTCATTTTAGCTATTCCATTTTTAGCAGATGCATATATTACTGGAAATTCTAATTGTTCATCACTTGCATCTAATTCTATGAATAATTCCAATACCTGATCTACAACTTTTTCTGGATTTGATCCTGGTCTATCTATTTTATTTATTACAACTATTGGTTGTAAATTTAGTGCTAGAGATTTTTTTAGAACTTCTCTTGTTTGAGGCATTGGTCCTTCAAAAGCATCTACTAATAAAAGAACTCCGTCAACAGTTTTTAGCACTCTTTCAACTTCTCCTCCAAAATCTGCATGTCCAGGAGTATCTACTATATTTATTTTTACATTATTATACATAACTGAAGTATTTTTTGAAAGGATTGTTATTCCTCTTTCTTTTTCTAGATCATTTGAATCCATTACTCTTTCTTCAACTTGTTCATTTTCTCTAAAAACATGACTTTGTCTTAATAGTGCATCTACTAATGTAGTTTTTCCATGATCGACATGTGCTATTATTGCTATATTTCTTATATTTTTATTGTTCATTTCCCCTTTTCCTTTCTACATCAATGGAAATTGGCGTATATTTTCATATATGCCAATATATAGTTTAATGTTAAATTCTAAACTTCTTTATACTCATTACTTGTTCCTTCTAATTCTCTTATAGATAATTCCATTTTTTTATTTTCTTTATCTATATTTATAATTTTTGCATTCACATATTTTCCTACTGTTAATTCTTCTTCTGGTTTTGTAATTTTCTTTTCACATATTTGAGATATATGTACTAATCCTTCAATTCCCTCTTCTATTTCTAGGAAAGCTCCAAAAGGCACTATTTTTACCACTTTTGCCTTTACTATATCATTTACTTTATATTTTTCTTCGATATTTTCCCAAGGATTTGGTCCTTTTTCTCCATATACTAATAGTAATCTTTTATGTTCTTTATCCACATTTTTTACTACTACATTAATTTCTTGGCCTACTTTTAATATCGTATTTGGATCTACATTTTTTGCCCAAGACATTTCTGTTATATGTAATAATCCTTGTACTACTCCCAAATCCACAAATGCTCCATATGAGCAAATACTAGTTACTATTCCTTTATATGTCTTTCCTATTTCAACATCATTCCAAAATTCATCCTCTTTTTTCTTTTTTTCTTCATCTAAAAGTATTTTTATAGAACCTATTATTCTTCTATTTTGTGGATTATATTCTATTATTTTAAAACTAACTTCTTTGTCTTTATAATCATCTATATTTTCATCTCTTTTTATTCCAGATTGAGATAATGGAATAAAAACTCTAGTTGAGAATATATTTACTATAAAGCCTTTTTCCATAACAGTTGATATTTTTGCTGTAAATACTTCATCATTATTAATTTTTTCTTCAAAACATTTTTTATCATTTCTTGCTTTATATCTTTTATATGATAATAAAACATTTCCAAGCCCGTCATTTTGTTTTAATACTTCTGCTGTTATTTCATCTCCCACTTTAAATTCATCATTTGGATTTGCATTTTGATCAAATGAATATTCTTCTTTTGGAATTATTCCATCTGCTTTATAGCCAAAATCCACATATATTTCTCCATCTCTACTTATAGAAATTATTTTTCCAGTTACTGTTTTTTCTAATTTCGTTTCTTTTTCTAATGATTGATTATATAATTCTTCAAAACTTAATTCTTCTTTATTATCCATTTATTAACATCCTTTCATTAATGTACAAATTTGCACATATAGCTCAGAATATTATATATTAAACCTTTTGATTTGTCAACATAATTATTTGTTCCATTATTTGTTCGCTTGCTTTATCTAAATAATCTTTTTCTGGAGATTTTTGTTGCTCGAATTTTATTGGTTTGCCATAATTTAATGTTACTGTTGAAAAAGGTTTAAAACTTCCTTGAATTCCAACTGGTATTACGCTAACACCATTTCTTATAGCCATAAAAGCTGCTCCATTCTTTACTTTTACATTTTTTGCTATCCCTTTTCTTGTTCCTTCTGGAAATATTCCAAGTATTTCTCCATCTTTTAATGCTTTCATTGATCTTTTCATTGATTCCATATCCTGTTTTCCTCTTTTTATTGGAATAATATCAAAAACATGTGCTAACCAGTTCATCAATTTTGAATGAAACAAATCTTCTTTTGCAATAAATCTAACTTTTCTTTTATTAAATATTACAACTGCTGCTGCATCTAAATAATTTAAATGATTTGCACAAATAATACAAGCACCTTGCTCGGGAATATTTTCCTTTCCTACAAACTTCACTCTATATACAAGCCTATATAAGAATCCTAAAAATCCTTTTACAACCTTAGCTTCAAACATCTTCCATTTTGTATTAGGACGTTCATAATATATTTTCTTTTCTATGTCTATTTCCTTTTTCTTTTCTTTTACAATATTTAAAACTTTTTTTACATTTTCTTTTAATGTTACATTTGTAGTATCTATGACTATTGCATCTTCTGCTATTTTCAAAGCTCCTACTTCTTTATTTTTATCGTTTTCATCCCTTTTTCTTATATTTTCTAATACTTCTTCATATGGTATGTTAATACCTTTTTCTTTGTTTTGATTATATCTTCTTTTTGCTCTTTCTTCTATATCAGCATCTAAATATATTTTCACATCCGCATTTGGAAATACTACTGTTGTAATATCTCTTCCCTCCATAATTACATCTTTTCCTTGTGCTATTTTTCTTTGTAATTTAACCATATTTTCTCTTACTTCAGGAATACTAGATACCTGTGATACTATATTTGTTACATCATTTTCTCTAATTCTTTTACTTACATCTTGTTTGTTTAAATATACTTTTCCATCCACAGTTAATTCTATATCTATATTTTTAGATATTTCTATTATTTTCTCTTTTTCTGATATATCTACATTTTTATTAATTGTTTCAAGTGCTACACATCTATATGTTGCTCCAGTATCTATACTTATTAAATTCATTTTTTTGGCAACCCTACTTGTTACCGCTCCTTTTCCAGTTCCAGCTGGACCATCTATCGCTACTATAAAAGACATTTCATTCTTTCCCTTCTTTTAATTTTCTTGTGGTATGTATATACTTTTTGCACATACTACTACTTTTTGTACATTCATTGCTGTTAATCTTTGAATATCACTTATTAATTTATGTCTAAATTCACTTATAGATTCTTTTACATTATATCCATAAACTAATTCTACTTCCATATATATAGAAATTCCTTCTGGATAACTCTCTACTCTTATTCTTATAACTTTATTAATTGATTCTGCTTTTTTAGCTAAATATTCAGCTATTTGTCTAAATACACTATCAGATATTTTAAATTTTCCTAAATAGCTAAATGTAGGTCTTATTATTGATTTTTCAGACATGTATGGAGTTTTACCTATCCCTTTTGATTTAAATATTTGAAGTGGATCTAGTAGGTAACCAGAAAAATCTTTTTTTATTTCAAAAGTTGGAACAGGTATTACATGTTTTCCTTGTGTAACCCTTATATTCCTTGCTGTTTCCATTTCCGTTTTAGTTGCAACATCTGTAATATATATTATTTTTGATATCTGAGGTAATCCCAGATTTTCAGCGATTTTATGTACCATTCCATCAGATGTTCCTAATATTAATACTGAATCTACTTTTTCTTTTTTTATCGCTTCTATCATTAGCTTTCTCTCTTTTTCATCTATAAAAATAGCATGTTTAACTGTTTCTATTTTAGTTGGTGCTTTTTTTGCTGAAGTACCAGCAACTACTTGATTATCATTTATCAATAATCCATCATCTATTATATAGTGTATATCATTTTCTCCAGCAACCATCTGTGCTCTGTAACTTTTTCCAGTTCCTGACGGGCCTACAAATGCATATACTTTTATTTTTTTCATATCATATATAATCATTTCTCAAAAGTCTCCTTTTAAAGTATTCATTTACCTAAATATATTATATCAAAAAACAATAAATTACAAGTATCTTTTATATATAAAAAAATCGAGATAGATTTTTTATGCTCTACCTCGACATATATTTTTTAGTCCTCATTCATATCTTTTATTAATTCTAATTGTGAAATCAACAAAGATTCCATTTTTGCCTTATATATATCAAATTGTTTTTTTACATCATCTAATTCTTTTCTTTTAAGAACTATAGATTGTTCTAGTTCATCTGCTGATTTTTGTGCCGTTCCTTTTGCTTCTTTAACAATTTGATCTGCTTGTTGTTTTGCTATTTCTTTTACTTCATCTGCTGTTTTTTGTGCCATTACTAATGTATTTTGTAATGTTGCTTCTATAGTTTTATAATGAACTAAACTCTTTTCTAATTCTTCAATCCTAGATGTTAACTCAGCTTTTTCTTTATAAATTCGTCCATAATCTGCTGTTAGATCATCCAAAAAATCATCTACTTCTTCTACACTATATCCATTCATCATTTGTCTTGAGAATTTCTTATTTTCTATATCTAAAGGTGTTAACATTTATTTTCCTCCAATCTGAATAGACTTTAATTATTTTTTAACCATGATACTGATAATTTACTTTTTATTTCTTCTCTAGCTATATCACTTGTTATATCATAATTATATGGTGCAATTAAAAATATTGAATTAGATACTTTTTGCATATGCCCATCTAAAGCATGAACAGCTCCACTTATAACATCAACTATTCTTCTCGCAACATCTTTATTTACATATTCTAAATTTATTATTACAGATTTTTTCTCTTTTAATAAATCACAAATTCCTTCTGATTGCTCAAAAGTTGTAGGTTGTGATATAACCATTTTTACTTGTTGAGTTTGAGGCATAGATACAACTTTATTGTTACGTCTTCCCCAAAGTTTCTTTTCTTCCTCAAATTCGTTTTCTTCTTCTTCATATTCATTTTCTTCTTCGTATTCTTCCTCTTCTTCGGCATTATCCATACCAAACAAATTCCAAACTTTATCCATTATCGCATTAGACATTTTTTTAACCTCCTAAAAATGTGCCACCTATCTTGGCAATCTTGAACATAGTATCTTACTTTTTATTCTTTTTGTCAATATTTTTTAATAAATGTAATATTTTCTTAATTTGTTTGTAATGTTTTTGTAATATTCTTTTTTTTCTATTATATATCTTTATATAAACTAAAACTAAAAATGAACTATTACCATGTTCCTTTATCTCTTATTTTTCTACATGATATTAGTTCATTTTTATACTATATTTCTTGTTATTCTGATTTTTTATCTGTTTTTTCTTCTTTTACTTTTTCAGCTTTTGGAGCATCTTTAACTTCTTCTACTTTTTCTTCTGAAACAGTATCAACAGTTTCTTCTACAACTACATTAGTAGATTCAACTGCAGGTGCTTCTACTTTATCCTCTGAAGCAGGAACTTCATTTGTATTTTCACTAACTTCCGCTTCTGAGATTTCTTCTTTAACAACTATTTCTTTATTTTCAATTCTTGCAGCTAGATTTTCTTTTGTCTTAGCAGCTTTACCTATTCTGTCTCTTAAATAATATAATTTAGCTCTTCTTGATTTACCTACTCTAACTACTTCTACTTTTTCTACTAATGGAGAATGAATTAAAAATGTTTTTTCAACACCTACTCCATAAGCAACTCTTCTTACTGTAAATGTTTGATTTACTCCTCCACCTTGTTTTTTTATTATAATTCCTTCAAATACTTGTATTCTTTCTCTATTTCCTTCTTTTATTCTTTGATGTACTCTTATTGTATCACCAATATGAAGGTCTGGAATCTTATTTTTCAATTGTTCATGTTCAATAGATTTTATAATATCCATTAAATCTCTCCTCCTTTTCTTGATATTAATTCTTTTATAATCTTTTTATCTTCTTCTGATAATTTTATTTTCTCCAATAAGTCTGGTCTTTTTTTATATGTAGTTTCTAAAGCCTTTTGTCTTCTCCATTTTTTTATATTTTCATGATGCCCTGATAATAATACATCTGGTACTCTTTTTTCCAAAAATATTTCTGGCCTTGTATATTGTGGATATTCTAAAATTCCACTTGAGAATGATTCTTCACAAGTAGATTCTTTTGTAATAACACCTTCAATATATCTACTAACAGAATCTATCAACACCATTGCTGGTATTTCTCCACCTGTTAATATATAATCTCCAATTGAAATTTCCTCATCCACTATTTCATCAATTACTCTTTGATCTATTCCTTCATAATGACCACAAAGTAAAATTAGATGTTCTTCTTTACTTAATTCTTCTACCTTATTTTGGTTTAATAGACTTCCTTGTGGTGATAAATATATAACTTTTGCATTTTCATTTTTGATCCATTTATATGCTTCATAAATCACATCTGGTTTCATAACCATTCCTGCACCACCACCATATGGTGTATCATCAACTTTTTTGTGTTTATCCTTAGAAAAATCTCTAATATTTATTAAATTTATATTTATTAGATTTTTTTCTTTTGCTTTTCCAATAATACTACTTTCACAAGGAGTAAACATTTCTGGAAATAGTGTTAACACATCAAATTTCATAATTCCTCCATTTAATTTTCTAATAAACCTTTTATTATATGCACTATTATTTTTTCATTGTCTAAATCTATATCTTTTAAAACATCTTTTATTCCTGGAAGTAAAATTTGCTTTCCACTTTCATTTTTTACTACATATATATCATTACTACCTGTAGAATAAATATCATCAACTTTGCCAAGTAGCTCACCTTTATCTGTATATACATCAAGACCAATTAAATCTGCTATAAAAAATGTATCTTTTGGTAATTTTATAGCATCTTTTCTATCTATCTTTAAATAGTGGTTTTTCAGTAACTCTGCAGAATTCATATCATCTATATTTTTGAACTTTAAAATAACCATATTTTTATGATATTTTACATTTTCTATTTCTACTTTTTCCATACCACTTTTTTTCACTATATATACATTTTTTAATTTACTGAATCTGTTAATATCATCAGTATAAGGTACAACTTTAACTTCTCCTTTTACTCCAAAAGTATTAACAATTTTACCAACTTCTAGATATTTTTGCATTTTGCAATCCTTTCAAAATTATCCTATAAATTCAACACTAACTTTCTTTTGTTTTTTTCCTGCTAAAGCTTTCATTATAGTTCTAATAGATTTTGCAACTTTTCCTTGTTTTCCTATTACTTTTCCCATATCTCCTTCTGCAACTTTTACTTCATATATTATAGATTTTTCACCTTCTACTTCATTTACAGAAACTTGATCTTCGTTTTCTACTAAATTTCTAATCATTACTTCTAATACTTCTTTCATCTTTTCTTCCTTCTTTCTCTATCTTGCATTTCTATTTTTATAATCTAATTATTATTTTGCTTTTTCTATTAAAGCTTTTACTGTATCTGTTGGTTTTGCACCATTTTTTATCCATTGTTCAACTTTTTCTTTATTTAAAACTATTGTTGCTGGATCTGTCATTGGGTCATAAGTACCTATTTGCTCTATTATTTTTCCATCTCTTGGGCTTCTTGAATCAGCAACTACTATATGATAGAATGGAGCTTTTTTAGCACCTTGTCTTTTTAATCTTATTTTTACCATGTATTTCACCTCCTAAAAAAGTGTTCGAAGCTATTTGCTTCATCTATATTTTAAAATTAATAACTTATTTATAAGATGTTACATTCTTTAGAACTTAAAATTCTTTAAATCTCCAGAATTCAGGCTATTCATCATTTTTTTCATTGATTTTCCATCTTTCATCTTTTTCATCATTTTTTGAGTCATTTCAAATGATGTCATAAATTTATTTATTTGTTGTACTGATGTTCCACTTCCTTTTGCAATTCTTAATCTTCTTCCTGCATTTAAAATTTTAGGATTTCTTCTTTCTTCTTTTGTCATTGAACATATTATTGCTTCTATTTTCACAAATTCTTTATCATCTACTTTTAGATCTTTTATTGCACTCATTCCTGGTATCATCTTTAGTATTGATGAAAATGACCCCATTTTTTTTACTTGCCTTAATTGTGCTAAATAATCATCTAAATCAAATTCACTTTTTCTTAGTTTCTTTTCTAGTTTTTCAGCTTCTTCTAAATCAAATGATTCTTCTGCTTTTTCGATTATAGATAATACATCTCCCATACCCAAAATTCTTGATGCCATTCTTTCTGGATGAAATTCTTCTATATCATTTAATTTTTCTCCTGTTGCTGCAAATTTTATAGGTCTTCCTGTAACTTTTTTTACAGATAGAGCAGCACCGCCTCGTGTATCACCATCTAATTTAGTAAGTACTATTCCATCTATTCCTAGATTTTCATTAAATGCTGTAGCAACATTTACTGCATCTTGACCTGTCATTGCATCTACTACTAATAGTATTTCATGTGGTCTTACACTAGACTTAAGATTTTTGAGTTCGTTCATTAGTTCTTCATCTATATGTAATCTACCTGCTGTATCTAATATTATAACATCATTCAATTTACTTATTGCAGTATTCATTGCTTGTTTTGCAATATGTACAACATCTTTTGAATTTTCGTTCGCAAATACTGGTATATTAAGCTGTGCTCCAACAACTTGTAATTGTTTTATAGCAGCTGGTCTATATACATCACATGCTACAAGTAAAGGCTTTTTTCCTTGCTTTCTTATTAAATTTGCAAGTTTTCCTGCTGTTGTTGTTTTTCCTGAACCTTGAAGACCTACTAGCATAATAACTGTTGGTGGATTTGGTGTGAAATTAATTTTGCTTTCTGTTCCTCCTAATAATTCTACAAGTTCATCCTTTACTATTTTTACAACTTGTTGCCCTGGTGTTAATGATTTTAATACATCTTGCCCTAATGCTTTTTCTCCGAATTGTAGCTATAAAATCTTTTACAATTTTATAGTTTACATCTGCTTCTAATAATGCAAGTTTAACTTCTCTTAACATTTCTTTTAAATCTGATTCTGTTATTCTTGCTTTTCCTTTAAATTTTCTTGTTATTTCTTGTAGTTTAGCTGATATTCCTTCAAAAGCCATTGGCTATCATTCCTTTCTAGGTGGGCTTTTTCTCTTTTACACCAAACAGTTTAATTGTTTTCTTATATGTTCTAATATTTTTTCTACTTTTTTATCTGATGATACTTCTTGTATTTTACTTATGTCAGATAAAATATGTTGTATTTGCTTTTCTTGTTCTAACATCTTTTCCATAATCAAGAGCTTTTCTTCTAGTTCGAAAAGTTTGCTTTCCCCCTTTTTTATTATATCTCTTACTGCTTGCCTTGTTATTCCATTATTTTCTGCAATCTCTGAAAGTGATAAATCATTGTTATAATAATCTTCTAATACCTGTAATTGCTTTTTTGTTAAAAGTTTTCCATATATCTGGCATAAGAAACTTATTTTAACATTGTTTTCCACAGTTTTCATCATTCCTTTCATAATTTAACAACTTAGGCTTTTGTAATGCTCATATACTTTACACTATTTTTTCTTAGTTGTCAAGCCTTTTTTCGAATATTGTGGAAAATATTATGATTAATTTATGATAATGTCCTAAGTAATAACTTTTGAAAATGTCCCAAATAAAATATATAATATGTCACAGA
>CALXJL010000036.1 GCA_944388615.1 uncultured Clostridia bacterium | reverse complement strand
GATGTTGAACATAATCCATTAATTCGTCTAACCCCTCATAAAAATTGTCTGTACATTCAAATAAATATGCTGTATGGTCATTTGTTGTATATGCATTTGCATCTAGCCCTAATGCCATTAGGACATCTAAACTATTTTTTCCATTTTCCTGTTCAAACATTTTATGTTCTAAATAATGAGCTACTCCATCTGGTATAAACACTTCTTCATTTGTATTTGGCATAATAAATCTATTATCTATAGATCCAAAATGTGTACCCCATATTACATATTTCTTATTTGTATTTTTTTTAAGTATTATTATAACAGTTAAGCCATTATCTAGTTTTTCTATATATGCTTTTTCATTAGCTTTTTTACTTTCTAAAATTTGCATTATTCTGTTTTCCTTTCTTTTTTAGTTTTTCAAAAAGTATATTGTATTTATAGTTACTTTATTTGCTAATTCTACTATATCTTGTTTTGTTATTTTACTTATTTTTGTTTCATATTCTTCTAATGTTACATTGGTTCCTGCTAGTTCTTGCCCTAAATAATATGTTATTTCTGTATCTTGTTCTTCAGATATATTTTTTATTCCTGCTAGTATTAGTTTTTTACTATTTTCTAGATCTTCTTGTGTAAAATTACCGTTTTTTATATCTTCTAATTGCTGTTTTATTACATTTACAGCTTTTTCATAGTTTTGTATCTCTATTCCACATCTAATAAATATTATTCCTTTTGTTTTTACATAGTTTGAACCTGCTGTATATGCTAAACTCTCTTTTTCTCTCACGTTTTGGAATAATTTTGAATTAGCACCACCACCAAGTATTGCATTATACATTAATGCAGTATACATATCATCTATATTTTCTTCGTTTGTATTAAGTCCTATTACAAGTTTTCCCTGTAATACATCCATATTATCTTCTACTTTTTTTATTTGTGATACTTTCTCTATTTTTACATCTTCTGCTATTTTTGCATCTCTTTGTGATAAACCTTCAATATCTTTATTTTGTTTTATTAATTCCATCATATTGTTCTTCTCAAAATCTCCAGAAATGAATATATCTATTTTTGAATTAGATATAAGTTCTTTATAATATACATATAAAGATTCTTCATTTATTTCTTCTAAATCTTCTACATATCCAAATTTGTATAATCCATAAGGTTTGTCTTTACACATTTCCTCTGTACATCTATCTAATGCATATTTATTTTTATTGTCTATTTTTCCAAGAATTAATTGTTTAAGATTTTCTTTTTCTCCCTGTACATATTCTGCATTAAACTTATTATCAATGCGATATGGATTAAATACTATATTTGCTATTATTTCTATACATTTTTTTGTTATTTTTTCTTTTTCTGGAACATATTTATCATTTAATGCTTCTAAATAAAATTTAATTACTTGATCATCGCCTATTTTATCTATACCACAATCTAATTCCGCTCCATACATTTCTTCCAATTCTATACTTATTTTATCTTGAGTATTATATAAACTACTTCCTCTTCTTAACACTTTTGCTAATAATGCATTTTTAGTTACATTTTCTCTTGTTATTGGTGTTGTTATAAATATAGAAAATAAATTTGTTTTGAATTTGTTTGTTTCTATAAAATGAACTTTTATACCTTTTTTTAATTCTGTTACTGTATAATTCATATATGCCTCCTTTTATGTATTATTATATACAAAGTGTACAATAATTAAACTTATTTAATTCAACAATTTTTTTACTGTTTCGCTTATTGCTTTTCCATCTGCTGTAGCGCCTAATTCTTCTTTTGCCATTTTCATTACTTTTCCCATGTCTTTTATTGTTGTAGCTCCTACTTTTTCTATTATTATTTTTATTTTTTCTTCTAATTCTTCAGCAGTTAATTGTTTTGGTAAAAATTCACTTAAAACTTGTATTTCTTCATTAATTTGTTCTACTAAATCTTGTCTTCCACCTTTTTCATAATCAGATATAGAATCCTTTCTCTTTTTTGATTCTTTAGCTATAATTTGTAGTATTTCATCATCATTTAATTCTATTTGTTTATCTTTTTCTACTTGCAAAATTGCTGCTCTTACCATTTGAATAACATTTTTTCTATTAATATTTTTTTCTTTCATCGCTTTTTTTAGTTCTTCTAATAATTTTTCTTTTAACATTTTCTTCACTCTCCTTATTTTTGTATAATATCACTAACAAATAAAAAAAACAAGTTTGAATATTTTCATACTTGTTTCTTATATTATATTTTAGAATTTTCTTTTTCTTGCAGCCTCTGATTTTTTTTTTTTTTTTACACTAGGTTTCTCATAATGCTCTCTTTTACGCACTTCTTGCAAAACTCCATTACGAGCACATTGTCTTTTAAATCTTTTTAAAGCATCTTCTATATTTCCATTATTAACTTTTATTTCTGACATTATATTTCCCTCCTTCCGGTAATTACACTTCTTTTTAGTGCGGGATTTCATTATATGTACTCTTTTTTATGTACGCTACATATTATACTCCTATTTATATAGGTTTGTCAATGGCTTATATTGAATCTAATGGATTTTTACTGTGTTAGCAAGACTTTTCGAGTTTATTCGTCAAATTTGAACAATGTTACCTTTTTATTTTTTAATGATTCTTGTACATCTATAGTTCTTTGGTTTGTTGATCCTTTGAATTTTAACCCTAAAACTTTTTTATCTATATCAAATTTTCCATCTACCATAACATCTATATATGATATTAGTTCTTTAGTTTCATCATATTTATTGCACATATCATCTATTATATCTTTATCAAATTCAAATCCTGTAAAACTCCATATAGATTTATTGGGATATTCTTGTTTGATTCTTCTTACTAGTTTTAGTAATTCTTTTTGATTTTCATATTCAAAAGGTTCTCCTCCTAAAAGAGTAATTCCTTCTATATAATCTGGTTTCATATATTCTAAAATTTCGTTTATTGTATCTTCTGTAAATTCTTTCCCATAGTTAAAGTCCCATGCTTCTTGATTAAAACATCCTTTACAATGATGGTTACATCCACTTACAAAAAGTGACACTCTAACTCCTGGACCATTTGCTACATCTATTTTTTTTATATCTGCATAGTGCATATGAATCACTTTCCTTCCATTTCTATTTGTGTATATGATATATCAAACATATTACAAAGTCAAACAAAACCTTGAGTTATTTTATTAGCTCAAGGTTTTGTTGTTTAAACATTAAATGAGAATATAAAGTCTGTTCCTTCTTGTAATCTAACATTAAAGTTCTTTGTTATTACATTACTGTTTTCTCCTGTTCCATCTGATAAGTATACTTCAAATACATGTGCACTTCCTTCTGTTGAAACACTGTTATATGTTATTTTTATGGTTTTATACCAATTTTGTTGTACATAATTTTTAAAATCATCTACTGTTTTAAAATAATTGTTTTTAAATCCATCTGTAAATTTATTATATACATATTCATAATCTCCTGAGTTAAGTGCTTCTTTTATTTTTTCTATGTTCATTCCAACTTTTGTCATGTCATCTGCATTTTCATATTTTTCTGTAAATTCAGGTAAATCTAATGTGTATGTATCTAAAATTAACCCAAATTGCATTGTTGCTGTTTCTTTTATTATATAATAATTTCCATCTGTGTCAATGCATACATATTGTGTGTATCCGTCTTTTTGTTCTTTACTGTATTTACTAACACTTATTCTTTGTATTCTTTCCATATTATAATCAACATATTCTTTAAACTTATCTATATTGCCAAAACGAGCATTTTTGTACTGGCTATCTATATATTCATATGCAATCTCTGGATTATTTACAGCATTATTTTTATACAATGATACGTAATTTTGTAATACTGTTAATTCATCAACCCTGCTGTATTGAAACACATTATATTCGTGATTTTCTATACTTTTTTCTTCCTCTATGGTTATATCTAAATTATCTATATTTAAGTCCTCTAGTGGTTCAATCGTAAATGTCATATTAAGTTCATCCAATGTTACTTTGTATGCTACCTCTCCTAAATACTCATTAGCTCCAAATCTTTTTATTCTACCAACTACACTATATGCACTAACTGTTTTTCCTACCATAACTCTAATTTTAGTTGCTGAGAATATTAATGGTATATTGGTTGAGCCTATTTTGTCATTAATATTTTGAACTGTTATATCATTTTGATTTATATAATTTGTATCAAGCATATTATATATTATTTCATTTTTCTGCTCGTTTGTTGTTATTCCTTTTGAAAGAGCATATGTGTAACTCGAATTAATTTGTTGCCCATATTCTGTGATAAATGGATTTTCATTATTTATATCTAATGAGTATAGTGTTACATATGTTTGAACACAATTTTCTACTGTATAAAACATTGTTGCATTTTTTAATTCCTCAGAGTTTACATCATTAATAGGCTCTTGGTTTCCAGTTTCTATTTCTTTAATCTCTTCATCAGTAAATACTTTGGAGTTTTTATCTCTTAGCAAAACTAATCCTATAAGTATTATAATTATTAAAACTGTAATAATTATAATAGTTTTTTTTATTTTTTTCATTAGCTTTCTCCCTTCTATAAGTTAATTGAATTTAACACATAATTTATGGTTTACTAATTCCTCTTATAATTATTCCAGGTTTTCCTGCATTTCCATATCCATCTGAGGTTAAGAAATATGATCTATCTATTGGTCCTCCATCTGTTCTTTCTGTCCAGTTCTTTTGTTGTCCACAGTCATATGCCATTAGCTTTCCTCCCTCACATGAGACTGCTATATTCATATGTCCTGAGCTACCGTCTCCAGTACCTCTGTCAATAATATCTCCTGGCTGAACAATACCTGATATATCTTGCCCTTGAGATATTGGTATTATTTCCCAACCATATTTACTTTTTAATTCCTCTTGTCTGTCTATAAATGTTTGTGTAGTCCATTGATATGAAAATTCTGTATATCCCATTTCATATAATACCCAAGTAACAAATCCACTACAATCTATTGTGCTAGATGGTGGTATTGAGCACCCTCCATATGATGGATTGTTTTCAACTACCCATGCCCAACATTCTGCTGCCACCTGAAGTATATCACCTCCACCTATTGTTGCATATTTACCAAATATTTCTTGCCACATATCTCTTCTTTGTTCATATACATATGCAGATGCATCTGCATATTCTTCTTGTGTCCATGGTGTTACGCCAACTGTATGTACACTTCCACATTTAGCTTCAAATTCATCACCATAAATTATTTTTAAATATGGAATACCTCCTGTTCCTCCTGAATCTCCATCATAATGTATTGGTGAAAGTCCTAGTAAAGCAGTATATATACTTAATAATCCTTTTAATGTACCAGGTTCTCCATAACCATTTGGATTATATCCTTGTCTTTCTGCTGCATATTGTTTTATTAAATCTTCCTGCCATGTTCCTGATCCAGCATCATAGTTATGAAATAATTCAGCCATTGCTTTTACACCATTTTGAAAATTTCCATAACTTGGTGCTGATGCTCCATTTGGTGTTGCAAGCCCCCAAAAGTTTGATTCATCCCCTATTGGATCTCTAAAACTTTGTTCAGCCCATGCAAACACTACAATTAATTCTGGATTTATCTGAGCTTCTACACTCCAATCATATATATCCCCAGACCTAGAATTAAAATGTGCATCAAAATTTGCTTTTGCTCCCTTGGCTCCAGCATCACTAAACTCTTGCATTGCTTTAATGAAATCTTCTCTAGATAAGGTCGGCTCATATAATGGTATATCAGCTAAAGAACTAACTGATGATGAGCTCTGTATTGATTCTATATCAAATATACTAAAATCGAATTCTGCAAACTCTGGATTATTATCATATAAATTTCCTGAGTACTTATATATTAAATATTTCATCAGTCGTGAATACATCTGTGTTTTTTCTGCATAGGATTTATTTTCGAGTAAATCATACATCCATTCTTGTCCATTTAATATATTATCAACTGCTTCTCCATAACCTTCATAATATACTTTTATTCCATCTGGATTAAATTTTGCTTTTTCTGGATCTTCATAATATGGCACATAATATCCTACAGAATTTTTCCATAATCCCAAAAATTTATCTTCATTACTCGTTGTTGTTATTTTACCTGTTTCAATCACTCCTGTACTTCCACTAGCTGTGTTTCCTGTATTAACAGATGGTTCAATTCCTTGTAGATATTCATTAACACCTTCTGCTATGGCTTTTCCTATTTCATCGCTCTTTGAATTAAGTATTTCTAAATCCGATGCATTATCAAAAAATCCTATTTCTAAATATGCTGTTGGACAAGGATTTTTATTAAAAGCAATTAACCACCCTTGCCCTCCTATTGGTGAATTTTCTGTAAGTCCACTTGCTTGTGCTACCTTTTTATTTATTATATCTCCAGCACTATTTGATTTACTAACATAATCACTAGGAATATGTGCTTGTTTATATGTACCTTCTGCTGTTATATACGATGTTCCTGAACCACCTCCAGCATTAGAATGAATACATACATACAGTTCTGCATCTGGAGTTGCTGTTAAATCATCATTTGGATAGCATTTTGCTGCTCTATTAGTAAATGATGGATTTTCATTATTACTTGTCCTAGTCATTCTAACAGTATATCCCATTTCTTCTAAATATTTTTTTGCAGCATTTGCATTATTCAAATTAATATCTGGTTCTGTATCTCTATCTCCATTTCCAATTGGATACCAATGTCCTGTACTACCATTAGGGCCAGTACAACCAGTTTCTTCACAGGATTGGTTTGATGTACCATCTTTCCAGTGTCTCCATTCTCCCCAACTTCCACTTGAATTTTGCACAAAACCTGAATTTGTTTTTTCTTCATCACTCATAGAACCTGAACTTTTACCATGTCCTGGGTCTAGTACTACAATTCTAGATGAATTACTTCTTTGAGTCGTAGAATCACTACTATCTTCAGACTCTGTTACCTCTCCTGTTGCCCATATTAAATTATTTGTCATCATAGTGACTATTATCAACATAGTCACTATGATTTTATATAGTTTTCTCATTTTGTACCTCCTATTCCCACAATGCTAATTAACTTTGTCGAAATGTTGTGTATCTGAATTGCCTGATTCTTTTCCTCCTCCAAGCCATCTCCATCCATGTTCTGTAAATATTCTATAGATTTCTGAATCTTCACCTATATAAGCTTTTTTAGCTGTTTCGTTTGACCATTGTGTATAATCTCTATTCCAATACTCTCTTGCATTCTCATGTGTGCCTTCTCCTGTATCTCCATCAATCCAAGGATTTATTTGAGGATTGATATCTATACATACACCCTTAGAATGATTTGATACATTACCTTCTGTTATTTCACTACCATTGGTTCCTCTCATATTAAATGCTGATGTATTATTATCTTCAATTGATTGGTAATCACTAGCATCATATTCATCTATAAGTCTAATTTTTTCAATAGGATATCCAATATTATATAATTCTTCAAATATATCTAAAGCATCTTCTGCAACGCTTTTATTTAGAATCATTTCTCCTATTTGCCTATTTCCATTAAAATCTATATATGGAATTTGACAATATCTTAAATCATCCCATGTTATTCCAACTATTGATGCATATTCTTCTTTATATGACTTGCCTCTCATTTTATCTTTAATTTCTTCCGGTATTTCGACTGCTGTTCCTCTGTTGCCTGTTATTGAATCAGGATCTATTGTATTATCACTACTATTATTACTACTTGAAGATACCACTTCTTTAACTTTCCCCCCCCGGTGTTGCTTTGTATGTAACTTTTCTATTTACTGTTTTTTTCCATGAACTTGTATTTTCATCATGTTCTTCTTCTGTTATAACAATATCTTCGTTTTTGAAATATTCCTGAATTGAATTCACTATCCACGTATCCGCCTCTCTTATATATTTCATTACGCCTATTGTTCCTGTTGTTTTTTCAAGCTCTTCACTTCCGTCTTTATGAACAGTATATTCTTCAGTCACGGAACATGTTTCTTGTACTACTAATTCTATTTTACTATTATTTAATACCATATCACATAAAGCTGCTACATACTCTGGATTACGTGATACTTGTAATTGTGTAAATAAAAATTCTATAGGTATTGTATATTTGCTAACTGCATTTTGATATGCTATTTTCTCACGTTTTACATTTGTACCATCATAAACTGGTATTTCTAATACAAGTGTTCCTCCTGAGTTAGATGATGATTTTGTTGCAGATGCTATATCTGTAGAATTTTTTAAACTTTCAATTATTTTATCTGCATCTTCCTTTTTTATTACTTCAATATTATTGTAATCTCCATATTGAGCTTGTGCCTCATCTGCGTTTTCTGCATATATATCCAACCATTTATCACCATGATATTCATTTCCCTTTCCTACATCTGCTACTAAATAATATCCTAATTCTGGTTTATCTGGGAAAAATATCCAATCACCAATTTGTGCAACTTTAGCAGAGTCATCCATAGCAACTGCTATAATATGTCTTCCTTCTTCTAATTCAATTCCAGAAGATGTTTGTCCAGCGTATCCGACCATTTTCCTCTGCACTTGAAGTATATACAGTTGTTCTAACATCAGAAATCTTTGTTGTTGTAACTCCAAATTCACTTGGAGATTTAGTTGCTCCTGCTAAAGATATATCATAAACAATGTCTCCACTACTTGTTCCTGTTCCTGCATCTCCTGAAGTTGTTGTTCCTGCATCAAAAGATATGGTAAAATAATTTCTTAATTCATTATAATCTTTTTCATTATATTTTTTTTCTAATTTCTCTAATTTTTCATCAAATTCTTCTTTTTTCATATAAGATAGTTGTATTTCTTTATCTGGATTAGGTGTTTCATCATCCTCATATCTGTCTGTATCTTCTGCTTTATAACTCCTTCTTATAACTTTTACCATTCCACTATTTGGTTGATCTCCCCCTAAATTAGGTAATGTTGTATACATATATGCTTCAACCATTTTTTCTAAATATCTACTATATACTTGATAATCAGATGCTTCATCGGCATCCATGCTTGTTTTTGCTTCTGTATCAGTATCATCGCTATCATCTGAATCTGTTGTAGTTCCCGCCTCATCTGTTGAAGCTAATTCTATACTTGACATTATAGCTTTTGATGAATTTTGTAAATCAAATAATTCTTTTTTTAGTTTTAACGTATCTTCTTTATTAGTTGTAAGTTTTGCATCTTCTTGTGGTTCTGAACCTTCTCCATTTTCTTCTGTATCTGTGCTTGTTTCATCTTGTTGTTGCTCTTCTTCCTTAGCTTTATCTATTTCATCCATTAATTCTTCTAATTGATCTTCTCTATCTAGTACTCCATTTTCATCAACTGTTCCATCTCCATATGTAACAGCTATAGTATCTAAATTTATATCTTCTGATTCTACTGCTGCAGCAAAATCTTCATAAACCTCGGCTTTAATTTCATATGATGATGTTCCATCTTCATTTGTTACAATCTCTACATCTTGTGATATATCTCTTGAACCTATACTTTCAGAACTCTTTTCAACTACTTGATCATCATGAGCATATAATAAACTTCCAATAAATCCTATAATTAGTATTCCTATTCCTATTACTACTGCACCTGATATAATGGCCATTTTAATTTTAATCATATGTCTTTGTTTTATAAGGTCTGCCATTTTCTTTTGATTTCTTTTTGCCGCTTGTCGTGCTTTATTTAAGGTTCCATCTCTTTGCTGTAATTTACTAATTTCGTTTAAACCAGACAACTTGTTAAGAGAATCTAAACGAAATAGATTCCTATCCATTTTTCTATTTCCTTGTGGTGCTCTGCTATTTTCGTCTCCCATAGCATTTTTAGCTGTTTTTGCTTGTTCTCCTACAAATTGTGCTGTATCTTTTACTGTGTTACCTGCATCTTTTGCAATAGCTCCTGTTTTTTGTATTGCTCCTAAAGCATTACCTGTTAAAATGGATGCACCTAAGCCGGCTGTGTTTTTTATCGCACTTGCCGTGTTTTTTAATTGTTTTCCAGCAAATTTTGCCGTGTTTTTTGCTGTATCTACTGCTGCTTTTCCCATTTTGTCAGTCGAGTTATCTAGTGTATTTTGATTATTTGGTTCTCCACCTTTATTTCCATTTTCCAAAGTATTTTTTACTGTTTTTGTTTGATTTCCTATAAAGTTTCCTGTATCTTTTACTGCATTACCTGCATCTTTTGCAATAGCTCCTGTTTTTTGTACTGCTCCTAAAACATTTCCTGATAGAATAGATGCTCCTAATCCAGCTGTATTTTTTACTGCACTTGCTGTGTTTTTTACTTGTTTTCCAGCAAATTTTGCTGTGTTTTTTGCTGTATCTACTGCTGCTTTTCCCCTTTTGTCAGTTTCTTGGTCAAGTGTTTTTGGATTTTTTTCTTCGTTATTTGGCATATTTATCACCTCGCTTTTTATAGCTCAATTTGAATATTTAATTTGTTGAAATTTACTCTATTAATATATCCTTCGTAATCTTGTACTATATCACTAAATATAATTTTACTAGTTATATTTTCTACATTGTACATTTTATTGAATTTTATTGTTACATTTTTTGTACTAAATGGTTCAATTATTAAGTCTTCATCAAACATTTCATCTATAAATGATGTATAATTAATCTCATTTGTATTTTGAATATATGTTGATTTTGTAGATTCTTTTGAGTCTAATTTAATAATATTTTCTGAATTATTCTCGACAAGAAATTCGTATTCCTCATAATCCATTAATGCTTTTTTGCTTATAACGGTTATCTTTATTCCATTTGATTCACCATTTTTATTTATTTCTTCTTTATTTATTAGACTATGTAAATTTAATTTATTATCTTCTACTATAGTAATATAATCTGTTATTTCGGTTTCATCACCACTTACTCCTGTAGACATTATATCTTCTTTTAAATATAATTGATAAGTATATATTCCTGTTTCTGTACTTACCGCTTGTATTTCATAATTTCTTAAAGTGTTAAAATATTTATTATAATAATATTGTGTAAAACTCTCGAGTGTTGGATAAAATTCTTGTTTACATTCATCTGTTAATAAATTGTACGCCAATTCTGTTTGTCCATTATTGCAATATTCTACAAATGAATCTATAATATTTTTATTTACTACCGCTGTTTCATTATCTATGACTGTATCTGTTTCATAAGCCACTTGTTCTTGTGTACTTATTAAATTTACTCTATCATTAGATTCTTTACTTGTTTCCTCCATAAGTTTATTTATTACTTGTGTTATTAAAAATATAAATAAAAAGACTATTATAACAAAAACAATTCTTCCTATATTAGTATTTAATAATCTTCCTATTCTACTAGTTTTAAATTTAAACATGGCATTTCTCCTTATTTTTTAATACATTCGCTTATTATAATTATACCACTTTAGACATTTTTATACAATTATTTTAAGGCAGAATTTATCCTTTCTCGCACTTGTATTTTTCTGTAAATTATAGTATACTAGTTTAAATAAATAAAAGGAGATAATCATGGATAAAATAGCTATAATATCAGATATACATGGAAATATAACTGCATTAAAAACAGTATTAAAAGACATCCATTCAAGAAATATTAATGAAATCTACTGTTTAGGTGATTCAATAGTAAAATGTGCAAACCCAGATTTAGTTATTGATACATTAAAAGAAAACTGTAAAGTTATTTTAAAAGGCAATTGTGATGATGATGTTTGCAACCCAAATGTTCCAGCTGATAAATATTGGAGTAGAAGAAAAATAGGAGAAGAAAGAGCAAAGTTTATTTATAATCTACCAGTATCATATGAATTTTACATTAGTGGTTATTTAATAAGACTATTTCATGCATGTCCTTTTAATTTAACTTCATTCTTTAATCCTTTGCAAAAATTGGACAAGCCAAACAATTCTACAATAAGTGCAAGTGATATGTTTAAAAATACGGAATTTATCGGTAAAAATTCAAATGATCCAATACCAGACATTATAGGGTATGGTCATTTACACACACCAAATCTTTTTAGATATAAAAATAAAACAATCTTTAATCCTGGTAGTGTAGGTATGCCCATTGAATTGAATAATGGCGAAAATGGAGATGAAAATAATCGCTTTTCTACTCTTTCTTCATATACTATATTAGAAGGATTATTAAATTCAAAAGATTTATCATCTATTTCGATTACTCATATAAGAATTCCTTATGATATTAGTAAAGAAATAGAATACTTGGAAAATTGCGATATGCCAATGAAAAATGAATCTATACATGATTTGAAAACAGCTTCACATATTTAAAAATAATATTTTGAATTTTAAATTATGCCTTTATTGAAAGGAATGCTAGATAATTATGAAAGATAAATTACAAAAAGCAAAAGATATTTTAGATAAATATAAACAAATGCATTTATTAAATTTTTATAATGACTTAACTGATACTCAAAAAAGTAATTTGCTAAATCAAATTTTAAATATTGATTTTGATCAAATTTTTAAATTATATGAAAATTCAAAAATAAATGATGATTATACAAATTCAGTCATATCTCCAATGCCTTACATAGAGAAAAATTTATTGTCTAATGATGAATTTCAAAAATACTATAATATTGGAATTAATATTATAAAACAAGAACAACTCGCAGTTGTTACAATGGCAGGTGGGCAAGGTTCTAGACTTGGAATTAAAATACCTAAAGGCTGTTTTGAAATTGAAACAGATCCACCTATATCTTTATTTGAGATAGTATGTAATAACCTAAAAAAAGTTAGAGAAAAATATAATATTACTATACCATGGTACATAATGACTAGTGAAGAAAACGATACTTTTACTCGAACTTTTTTTAAGAGGCACAATTATTTTAATTATCCAAGTTCTTTTATTAATTTTTTTATGCAAGAAAAATTACCTATTATTGATACAGATGGAAATTTAATTTTAGAAGAAATTTATAAAATCAAACAAGCTTCTAATGGTAATGGAAATGTTTTTTCTGCACTATATAATAGTGGATCACTTGAAAGATTAAAAAAAGATGGTATTAAATGGGTATCTTTTTCTGGAATTGATAATGTTCTTTCAAGACCAACTGATCCAGTTTTTTTAGGTGCTACCGTTTCTTCTCGGATATCAGATTGGTACAAAAAGTGTCTTCAAAGAAGATCCTTATTCTAATGAGTGTGTGTTTTGTAAAAAGGATAATATTCCTATCATTATAGATTATGACAAGATTACACCTGAAATGACTAATGCTAAAGATGAGAATGGTAAATTTTTGTATAGAGATTGTAATATATTGGCTCATTTATTCAGCTTAGATTCTTTATTTAAAATAGCTTGTGAAACTTTACCATATCATAGAGCATATAAAAAGAATACTTTCATAAATTATGAAGGTATGAAGGAAGTTCCTTCAAAGCCAAATTCTTTTAAATTCGAAACATTTATATTTGATGCTTTTAGTTTTTTTAATGATATATTGATTTTTAGAGTTAATAAATCAGACGAATTTGCCCCAATTAAAGATTTTACTAGTAAAAATAATCCTGAAAATGCACTTGATTTATATAATAATTTTTGGTCTAAACCAGATTTATATAATAAATATTTTTAAATGTCCATTCTGGGATACATTCAAGGTGTGTCCTGGAATGGACATTTTGTCCTTTTGGGGACAGACTTTGGTATATTTTCCAGAAATTTTGTAATCCTATTATTAACAGTTTATTTGAAAGGATGAAATTTCTATGGAATTACTTAAAATATTATATTTATCATTAGGTTCTCTTCTTGTACTATTTATTTTAACAAAACTCATGGGAAATAGGGAAATGTCTCAATTAACAATGTTTGATTATATTATTAGTATAACTATAGGATCTATTGCAGCTGAAATGTCTACTGCTCTTGAAAGTGATTTTAAACAACCTTTACTGGCAATGGTTGTTTATGCTGTAGTAAGTATTCTAATCTCTAAATTAGCTGAAAAGTCACTAAAGGCACGTAGGACTCTTACAACAAGTTCTTTAATATTGTTTGATAATGGTACATTGTATAAAGAGAATTTTAAAAAAGCAAAACTAGATTTAAATGAATTTTTAATGGAATGTAGAATCAATGGATATTTTACATTGTTAAGCAAGTTATGGCACTTTTTGCATAAAAAATAGTTAACTTTAATAGTTAACTAATTGCGTTAAAGTGCTATT
>CALXJL010000035.1 GCA_944388615.1 uncultured Clostridia bacterium | reverse complement strand
AAGCCAAGAGAAGAAATATCTAAATATGCTCCAAGAATTATCACAACTAAAATAAATCCAGATAAAATAAAAGATGTAATAGGACCTGGTGGAAAAATGATAAATAAAATAATAGAAGAAACAGGTGTAAAAATAGATATAGAAGATGATGGATCAGTTCGTATTTATTCAACAGAGATTGAAGCTGGTAATAAGGCTTTGGATATGATCGAAATAATCGCAAAAGATCTTGAAGTTGGAAAAATATATACTGGAATAGTAGAAAAAATTATGCCATTTGGAGCTTTTGTTGATTTAGGTGGAGGAAAAGAAGGATTACTTCATATTTCTAAAATTTCAAGTAAAAGAGTAGAAAAAGTGGAAGATGTACTATCTGTTGGAGATGAGATAACAGTAAAATTAATAGAAATAGATTCACAAGGAAGAGCTAATTTATCAATGAAAGCATTGGAAGTAAAACAAGATGAAGACAAAGATGAATAATAATAAAAAGTAACAAAAAATGAAAAAAACTTGCAAAAATATACAATAAATAGTATAATTATATACGAAATTATATAACTACAGAAAAATAAATAAAAGAGAGGTAAAAAAATGAAATATTTGTATATTCTACAACAAGCCTTAGTATGGGTTATTGCAATATTCTGGTTATATCAAAATATTGTAAGTATATGTGCATTAGTAAAATTAAAAGATAAAAAATTAAAGGAAAAGAAAAATCATAGATTTATGGCAATTATACCAGCACATAATGAAGCTGCTGTAGTAGGAAATTTAATAGAAAGTTTAAAAAAGCAAGATTATCCAAGAGAATTATATGATATATATGTAATAGCAGATAATTGTACAGATGAAACAGCTAAAATAGCTAAAGATGCAGGAGCTATAGTATACAAAAGGTTTGATGAGGCACATAAAACAAAAGGATATGCACTTCAATGGTTTTTGAAACAGAAAATAGAAGAAGATGCACCATATGATGCATTTTGTGTTTTTGATGCAGATAATATTGTTGATGTTAATTTTTTAAAGAATATGAATAAAAAATTATGTCAAGGTGAAGATGTTGTACAGGGATATAGAGATATTAAAAACCCAACAGATAATTGGGTCTCTGGTGGATATGCAATATTTTACTGGACAATGAATAGATTTTATCATTTAGCAAGATATAATCTAGGATTATCACCATTAATTAATGGAACAGGTTTTATGGTACGTTTTGATGTAATAAAACCAAATGGTTGGAAGACTAAAACATTAACTGAAGATATTGAATTTTCATTACAAAGAATAATTAGTGGTCATAAGTTAGGATGGGCAGCAGATGCAATTGTTTATGATGAGCAACCTGTAGACTTCAAACAATCATGGTCACAAAGATCAAGATGGACAGTTGGTCATATACAATGTATAAAAGAATATACTAAACAATTAGCAGTAGCAGTAAAAGAACATAAGACTCTAATGAATTTTGATGGATTATTATATATACTAGGTAGTATACCAATGTTTGTAATAACTATTGTATTATTATTAGCAAATCTTATAATGTATTTAGGGAATGGAATGACTGGTGCAGATTTAATACTAAATTATGTGAGGTATCTTGTTCCAACATTTGTATTACCAGTAGTATTAGGATTAATAATTATGAAATTGGAAAATAAACCAATAAAGCCAATGTTAAAAGGTTTACTTTGTTTCCCAATATTTATGGGATCATGGTTAGTTATAAACTTTAAATGCTTATTTAAAAGAGAAACTAAATGGGAAAAAATTGAACATGTTAGAGATATTAAAATTAATGAAGTTGCATAAAAAGCAAGTGAGATGTAAGTTTTCTTGCATCTCACTTGCTTTTTAAAGTTAATCGATGAAGTGTCTATATTTTTTCAGCTTTTACAACAATTCTAGTTCCATTAATTGTATTACATGTTACTAAAGTTACTTCTGTTTTATTCAAATCTTGGCTAGTACATGATATATCATCTGCAGCCACTTCAAACTTATCATATATATTATAATTCACACTATTTCCATTAAGATCAATTAATTCTACAATATCACCAGTATTAAGGCTGCTTAGTTTACCAAACATTTTGGTATCTATATAATTGTGTCCTGCAATACATATATTACCTGGCTGGTTAGGGAGAGGTCCATAAAATCTACATGGCGAAATATTGAGTAATTCATCAGAACAATTTGAAAGTATTGGATAGACTAATTTTATTTTATCTATTTTCAAAATACCAATAACAAATGTATTAGAGTTTGTAGAAGTAGTTGAGGTATCATAATTTGTGGAATTAGAATATAATGTTGATATTTTAAAATTATTCGCTAAATTTTGAGATACAATTTCATTTTGTTCTTTAATATATTGTTTAAAAAAGTAGATAGTAGTAAAACATATAACCATAATAATAAACAATAAAAAAATGGTCATATATAATGCTTTTTTGGTTTTAATATTCGAATTATTTGGTTGATTATTTTTTAAATTGTAGATAATTTGATTCATAATAAATTCTCCTCTTTAAATATTTTTTGCGAAATAAGATAAAAATATACTTATAATAAAATGATAAATTAATAGCAAATTGGTAAATTTTTCTTATTTTGATTGCACTAGTAAAATATATATGATAGAATGACAAAAGAATTTAGATATAAGGAGAGTGCAAGAAATTGGCTGAATTAAAATATAAAAGAATATTGCTAAAATTAAGTGGAGAAGCATTATCAGGAGATAAAAAAACAGGAATTGATGTGGCAGTATTAGAAAAAATATGTGATCAAATTAAAGAAGTGACTAAACTGGGAGTCCAAGTATCAATCGTAATAGGAGGAGGAAATTTTTGGAGAGGTAGATTTGGTCCAGAAATGGAAAGAACCACTTCAGATTATATGGGAATGCTTGCAACAGCGATAAATGGTCTAGCATTACAAGATGCGTTAGAAGCAAGAGGAATATATACAAGACTTCAAACAGCAATTGAAATGAGAGAAATTGCAGAGCCATATATAAAAAGAAAGGCTTTAAAACATTTAGATAAAGGAAGAATAGTAATATTTGCTTGTGGAACAGGAAATCCTTATTTCACAACAGATAGTGCGGCAGCTTTAAGAGCAGCCGAAATGGATGCGGATGTTATACTAGTTGGAAAAACAATAGATGGTGTATATTCAGCAGATCCTAAAATAGATAAAAATGCAACAAAATACGATGAAATTTCATATTTAGATATATTAAATAAAGATTTAAAAGTAATGGATTCTACGGCAACTTCATTATGTAGAGATAATAATATTCCATTAATTGTATTTGGTATTGCAGAACCGGATAATATGATAAAAATAGTTAAAGGCGAAAAAGTAGGAACAATAGTAAAATAATAAGAAAGGGAGATTGATGTAAATGGATTTTAATAGTATTGAGGAAAAAATGAAAAAAACAATAAGTGTTTTTGAAGAAAATTTATCAGAAGTTAGAGCAGGAAGAGCAAATCCAGCAATATTAAACAAAATAATGATAGATTATTATGGAGTACCTACTCCAATTAATCAGGTAGCAGGAATTTCTGTTCCAGAAGCTAGATTAATAGTTATACAACCATGGGATTTAGGAATATTAAAAGAAATTGAAAAAGAGATTTTGAAAGCAGACATAGGAATTAATCCTAATAATGATGGAAAAGTAATAAGGCTTGCATTTCCTGAATTAAATGAAGAAAGAAGAAAAGAAATAGTAAAAGATATTAAAAAAATGGCAGAAGAGTCTAAGGTTGCAGTAAGATCAATAAGAAGAGATGGAATAGATACTTTTAAAACAAAACAAAAAGAATCAGAAATTACAGAAGATGACTTAAAAGTTGCAGAAGAAAAGATTCAAAAATTAACAGATAAATATATTGCTATAATAGATGAAAAACTTGCAAACAAAGAGCAAGAAGTAATGTCTATATAGATTGACTTGAAAAGTGAGGTAACATATGGAAAATATTGATATGCAAAATTTGCCTACACATATTGCTATTATTATGGATGGAAATAGACGTTGGGCGAGAAATAAAAATATGGATGCAAAACTAGGACATAAAGAGGGGGCAAAGACATTAGAAAAAATAGTGAGATTTTGTAATAAAATAGGATTAAAATATCTAACTGTTTATGCTTTTTCGACAGAAAATTGGAAAAGAGCAGAGAATGAAGTTAAAGCACTTATGTTATTGCTTCAAGGATATCTTGATGATTATAGTAAAAGAGCCGATACAGAAAATATAAAGATCAAGATTTTAGGAGATATAACAGTATTGTCTAAAGGAATGCAAAATAGTATAAATAAAGCTATGGAAAGAACAAAAGATAATACTGGATTAGTATTTAATATAGCATTAAATTATGGTGGAAGAGCGGAGATCGTGCGAGCGATAAAAAATATTGCTAATGACGTAAAAAAAGATAATGTTCAAATAGAAAATATAGATGAAGAATTAGTATCAAATTATTTATATACACAAGGACAGCCAGATCCAGATGTATTAATTAGAACAAGTGGAGAATTGAGAACTAGTAATTTTTTACCCTGGCAAATAGTGTATTCTGAATTTATATTTTTTGATAAACATTGGCCAGATTTTAATGAGGAAGATATTATAGAGTCAATAAAAATATATCAAAAAAGAAATAGAAAATTTGGAGCAAACTAAAAATAATTTAATATTGAAAGGGAAAAAATAATGAATATAAAAAGAATTTCCACAACTGTGATAGGAATTCCATTAGTTGGATTAATATTAGCTTTTGGAAATAAATATGTTATAGATATAGCAATAAGTATAATTGCATTTATGAGTATATATGAGTTTTATAAATCATTTAAAGGAAAACATAAACCAGTAGAATGGGTTGGATATATATCTGCTCTTCTAATTGCTTTTACCCATTTAATTGATCCCAAAATGGGAATACATATTATAGCCATTACAATTCCATTAATTATTTTTCTATTATTTTTAAAAGTAATACTTAGTAATATGAAGACAACTGTTGTAGATGTAGCAATTACTATATTTGGTATATGTTATATTGTAGTATTTTTATGGTTTTTGCCTATTATAAGACAAATGGAAAATGGGGGATTATTACTTGGGACAGTATTTATAATAGCATGGGGGACTGATATAGTTGCATATATTGTTGGAAAAACATTGGGAAAACACAAGTTTACACAAATAAGTCCAAATAAAACAATAGAAGGATGTATTGGAGGAATTATTGGAGCTGTAATTGGTATGCTGATATATACATACATATGTAATAATTTCTTTCAAATAGATTGGAATTATGGAGTAATAATATTATTATCAATAATTTTGAGTATAGTAGGTCAAATAGGTGATCTTGCAGAATCTTGTATTAAGCGTTATACAGGTGTAAAAGATTCAGGTAACTTACTACCAGGGCATGGAGGAATGTTAGATAGAATAGATAGTATTATATTTATAGCTCCATTTGCATATATATTTTTTACATATATATTATAAAGGTTATAAAGGAATAATTTTAGGTAGAATAAATACAATATAATAGGGGTATGATGAAATAAGTATTGTCATACCGTTTTTAATTAATAAGGAGAAAAACAATGTTTATACTTAATGCAATAAAAATAATATTTCTTTTAGGCTTTTTAATTTTCATACATGAGGGAGGTCATTTTATTGTTGCTAAACTATGCAAAGTAAAGGTTAATGAATTTGCAATAGGTTTCGGACGTAAAATATTCCAGAAACAAAAGGGAGAAACTAAATATACATTAAGGCTAATACCTCTTGGTGGTTTTGTGAGTATGGAAGGAGAAACCGAATATTCAGAAGAACAAGGTTCTTTTACAAAAGCTAGCATACCAAAAAGAATGGCTATAGTTGCAGCAGGAGGGATAGTAAATATACTATTTGCAGTAATAGTATATTTTATAGTGATGTTGAATATCATGTATGTAAACGATATTCCTGGAGTGCCGGATACATTGTCGGGTAAAATAGGATATGTTGCAACACAGACAGGAGAATTTGCTTTTTCTGCAATTGATAGTTTAAAAATGCTAGTAACTGGCAGGGTTACAACAAATGATTTAATGGGACCTGTTGGAATATCTACAATAATTTCTCAGACTAATAATTTTAGAGAATTCTTTTATATGATGGCATTAATATCTTTATCACTTGGAATAACGAATTTATTACCAATACCAGCTTTAGATGGTGGAAAATTATTGTTATTATTAATAGAAGCAATAAGAAGAAAACCATTGAAACTTGAAAACGAAATTAAAATCCAGTTATTAGGATTTATGTTTTTAATCGGTTTATCAATTTTAGTAACATATAATGATATAGTGAGAATTGTTGGATTGAATTAGGCTCACCACTACTTGGCGAGCCTTTTGCATTATATGTTTTTATTTAAATTACCACTTGTATATTCATATCCATTAAATTCCTCATTATTATATACTTTTGTAGTAATATTATTTATTTCTTCTATGGTTTCATCTAAAATATCAATCCTGAAATTACTAACATTAAATTCAGAAGGTATAATAGATAAAATTTTACTATTATATAAAGTAGTAATATTTTGCGCTTTATTTGATATAACTCTAAATTTTAAATTTTTTCTATCTTGTAGATAATACTTATTATTTTTTAAACATAATTTATTACAATTTGAATAACATTTATTAGATTTTCCAAGAAGACAATAATTCATTGTCATTAATGGAATATTACCATATACTATAACTTCAATAGGCAAACAGGATGTTTTAGCTAAAGCATTTATTGTATTTTTATTTAATTCGGGATTAGATATAATTTTAGTTATTCCCAAATTTTTATATGCATTAATAGAATAAGAATTAGATATATTAAGACTATAATTAGCGATAAAATCATAATTATTTTTATAATCTTTTAAAGTTTCAAAATCTGCAATATTGGATAAAACAAAACCATATATTTTGAATATTTCCAAGATATTTTTTAATTTGGAAATACAAGTATCCATATATTTTTTTCTAATAATATTTGGCATATAAATATACACATTGTAGTTATTACATAAATAATTTAAGATATTTTGATATTTAACATTAATAAAATAGTTAAAAGGAATATATATATTATCTATTTTATTAGATAATAGTGAATAATCCATATTTTCATTAAGATTATTAAATAATACAGATATTATTTTTGAATTATTACTTATATTTACTATAGTCGGACTTTCTAATTTTATCTTAGGTGAAGGCCTATTAATTTTATCTAATGCTATATTTTCCAATTTTTGTAAGCCAATTCTTCTTAATTCATTAATTGAAGAAATTTGAGGAATAAATAAATCATCATCTAAATTTACTTCTATATTATCAAAGATAAAAGGAGTATTATTAGTTTTATTTATTTGTTTTTTTATTCTTTTTGAATCTATTGGCTTATTAATTGCAATCTGAGGTATTATATCTGATTGTACATTAATAAATAAATTATTGTATATGCTATCTTCAGAATAAATTGGATTAATAGATAATGTAATAGGCATATCTTTTTTTATAGTTATGGAACAATCAAGATGTATCTTTTTATTTTCTGATGAATAGCTTTGTGCAGCAATATTATTTAGAGCTAAACTGGATATTTTAAAAACCTTATCATTTACATTAATATTGCCTTTCATACGACCTATTTTTACTATTTCACCACTTGTAGCGGTTTTAATATTTTGATCATCCTTCATTAATTCAGATATAGTATATAAACCAGTTTCATTTTGAATAGAAATAGAATCTCCAATGGAAACAGATTCATTAAGTTTTATTGCAATAATACCTTTATTATGATTATAATTTTTAATTGATCCCATAAATAGTCCCATGTTATTAGGTTTATCCTTAAAAACAAGAGAATTATTAGGAGAGTCTGAAAGATGACCACTAGATGATCCACCTCTATTAAATACTTGTAATAAATCTTTTAAATCTTTATTATCTATTTTATAGTCCTTATTAGAATATGCTAAATCGATATATTTTCTATAAATCCTTGTAACAGTTGCAACATAAACAGGAGATTTCATACGACCTTCTATTTTTAAGCAATCAGTACCAATAGATATAAGATTTGGTAAATATTCAAGACCACATAAATCTTTAGTACTAAGTAAATATCCTGAATCAATTTTTTTATCATTACACAATAATTTATATGAAAGTCTACATGGCTGAGCACATTTACCTCTATTACCTGAACGACCACCAATTATACTAGATAATAGGCATTGACCAGAATAGCAAATACAAAGAGCTCCATGTATAAATGTTTCAATCTCTATAGTGCAGTTGTTTCTTATATATTCAATTTCAGAAAGTGGTAATTCTCTTGATAAAACACATCTACTAAATCCTAATTTTTCAAGTTCTAAAACACCTTCTAAATTATGTACAGTCATTTGAGTGCTTGCATGTATTGGTAAATCAGGAAATAATTTTATTAATTTTAATGCAAGACCTAAATCTTGTACAATAATGGCATCTATTCCATATTCATATGCAGTTTTAGCTAAAGAAATTGCTTCATTATATTCATTATCTTGTATAAGAATATTTAATGTAAGATGAGTTTTTACATTACGTAATTTAGCATATTGAATTGCATGTTTTAATTCATTTGAATCAAAGTTATTGGCAAAACTACGAGCATTAAAATTAGAAGCACCAAAATATACGGCATCTGCTCCATTTTGTACAGCTGCTTTTAAACATTCAAAATTACCAACTGGTGCAAGTAATTCTATCTTTTTCATAATAACCTCCTAAAAAATTATAAATGTATTGTAACACAAATTAAGCCAAAAGAATACTATATGATATGAGAAAATAAAAAGGAGGAGAAAATATGCAAGAAGAAAATAGAAATTGCGGATGTTGTAATCATGGAAATAATGGATGTTTTTTGAACGGATTATTTGGAAGATCAGGAAACAATAGTGAAATATTATTTTTCATAATTATCTTCTTATTATTATTTACAAATAATGGATGTAATAATTGTTGCTGCTAATTAGTAATAAATATTGCTTGTGATAGGATTAAAAGAAGCATATAAATTTATATGCCTCTTTTTGTTTTCATACAAAAATAAAAAAGAAATTTCCTTGATTTTAATATATGTATTATTATATAATAAAAACCAATAAAAGGGGGAAAAATCAAATGAAAAAATTAATTAAAATATTATTAATAACTATAATGTTTTGTATATGTTTATATACAAAAACTTATGCTACCAATAATGAATATAAATATGAGATAGATTCAAGTGGACAAGCAATAATAACAGCATATATAGGAAATGAGACAGATATAACTATACCAAACGAAATAGATGGATATGAAGTAAAAAGTATAGCTGATCATGCATTTCATGAAGAAAGAAATGATCAGACAAATGGGAAAAATCTAGAAAAAGTTATTATTAGTGAGGGGATAACAAAAATTGGAGATTTTGCATTTATAGGTTGCGAAAATTTAGAAAGTATACAATTACCAGAAGGTTTAATAGATTTAGGAGATCAAACATTTATTGGATGTAAAAATTTAAAGGAAATAAATATTCCATCATCATTAGAAAGATTGGATACATATGTATTTCAGGAAACTGGAATTGAAGAAATTACAATACCTGAGACACTTGAATATATTGGAAATTGTACATTTAGATTATGTGAAAATTTAAAAAAGTTTATAGTCTATTCGGAAAGCTTGGAATATGCAGGAAATGTTTTTGAATATTGTTCTGATGATTTAATTCTTTATGGAGAACCAGGCTCTACTACAGAAGATTATGCAAATGAGTATGATATAGAATTTAAAGATATATCAACACTTTCTAGCCAAGACGAAATAGAAAATGAAAGTGAGACAGGTGATGAACTTAAATACCAGGGATATAATGTAATGGGACAAATAGAAATTCCTAAAACAAATTTAAAATCTGTAATTTTAGAAAAAGTTACTAAACAATCTATAGAAATAGCAATTGCTATATTATATACAACAGGGGGAGGATTAAATCAACCGGGAAATACAGTATTAGTTGGACATAACTATAGAAATGGAACATTATTCTCAGATAATTATAAATTATCGAATGGAGATATAATAAAAATAACAGATAATAGTGGAACAACAATTGAGTATGAAATATATGATATTTTTGAAACATCACCAGAAGATACAGAATTTATGACAAGAGATACACAAGGAAGAAGAGAAATATCATTATCAACTACTACAGACGATGCTCGAGGAAGATTGATTATATTAGCGAGTGAAAAAGGAAATGTGCCCAAAGATATAATAGAAGAAGGAAAACAAGAGGAAGAAAAAGATACAACAGTTGCTAATAAAATATTACCTCAAACAGGGAGTAAAGGGATAGCTGTACTAGTAATATTAGGAGTAATAATTATAATCCTATTATTTAAAAGAATTAAATTATTTAACAAAATTAAGAAATAATAAGAGGAGCTGACAATGGAAGATAACAAGATAATAAGTCCAGAGATAGAAAATCAAAATGAAGAGACAATGGAAAATTCTTTAAGACCTAAATTATTAAGCGAATATATAGGACAAGATAAAGTAAAAGAAAATATGAAAGTTTATATAGAAGCTGCCAAAAAAAGAGGAGAACCATTGGATCATGTTTTATTATATGGACCTCCAGGACTTGGAAAAACTACACTTGCAAATATTATATCAAATGAAATGAAATCAAATATAAAAATAACATCAGGACCAGCTATAACAAAACCTGGAGATTTAGCAGCTATTCTAACCACTTTATCAGAATTTGATGTTTTGTTTATTGATGAAATTCATAGATTGAACAAAAGTGTAGAAGAAATATTATATCCAGCATTAGAAGATTATACATTAGATATAATTATAGGAAAAGGTCCGGGAGCCAGATCAATTAGATTAGATTTACCTAAATTCACACTTATTGGAGCAACAACAAAAGCTGGATCACTTGCCACACCTCTAAGAGATAGATTTGGAATAGTACATAGATTAGAATTATATGATATAGAAAGTTTGAAAACTATAATTAAGAGGTCGGCAAATATATTAGAAATAAAAATAGATGATGAATCTGCAATAGAAATAGCAAGGCGTTCAAGAGGAACTCCAAGAATTGCAAATAGATTATTAAAACGTGTAAGAGATTATGCAGTAGTCTTAGGAAATGGAAATATCGATTTGAAGATAGCTAAAATAGCATTAAATAAGTTGGAAATAGATGAAATAGGCTTAGATGAAATAGATAGAAGATTATTAGATACAATGATAGAAACATATAAGGGAAAACCAGTTGGAATAGAAACTTTAGCTACAACAGTAGGAGAAGAAATAGATACTTTAGAAGATGTATATGAACCATATTTAATACAAATTGGATTTATAGCAAGAACTCCAAGAGGAAGGATCCCATTACCAGATGCATATAAACATATGGGATATGAATTTAAACAATAATATAAAATTGAAAGGAATGATAAAATATGAAAATAGCTTTAATAAATGAGAATAGCCAAGCATCAAAAAACGAAATTATATATAATGCATTAAAAAAAGTTAAAAAAAAAAAAGGTTACGAGGTATTTAATTATGGGATGGAAAATCCTGATGAAAATAATTTGACATATGTACAAGTAGGACTTCTAGCAGCAATTTTATTAAATTCAAAAGCGGTAGATTTTGTTGTAACAGGATGTGGAACAGGAGAAGGAGCAATGCTTGCATTAAATAGCTTCCCAAATGTACTTTGTGGACATATAGTAGATCCAACAGATGCATATTTATTTAGTCAAATAAATGCAGGAAATGCAATATCAATTGGTTATGCAAAAGGATTTGGATGGGGAAGTGAACTAACATTAGAATATACTTTTGAAAAATTATTTGAATCAAAATTTGGAGGAGGATATCCAAAAGAAAGAGTAGTACCAGAGCAAGCAAATAAAAAGATATTAGATGAAGTGAAAAAAATAACACATAAGGATATGTTAACTATATTAAAAGAAATAGATCAAGAATTTTTAAAACAAACAATAAATAGAGATCAATTTAAGAAATATTTCTTTGATAATGCAGAAGAAGGAGAAATAAAAGAATATATATCAGAATTAGGAATTTGAACTTTGTGAACTTTAGGGACGTTCCTTAAAGTTCATTTTCTAGATTAGGAGGAAAAATGAAATTATTAATGCATACATGTTGTGCTCCATGCAGTATCTATTGTATTGATGCACTACGAAAAGAAGGAATAGAGCCTGTTTTATATTGGTATAATCCAAACATACATCCATATATGGAATATAAACAAAGACGAGATACTTTAAAGGAATATGCTAAAAGTATAGAGGTTAAAGCCATATTTGAAGAAAATTATGGATTAGATGAATTTTGCAGAAATGTGATAAATAATTTAGAAAATAGATGTGTTGATTATTGTTATAAAGTTCGTTTAGAACAGACTGCAAAATATGCAAAAGATAATGGTTATGAAGCGATAACAACAACACTTTTGGTAAGTCCATACCAAAAACATGATGAATTAAAAAATTTAGGTGAGAAAATAGCTCAAAAATATGGATTAAAGTTCATATATAGAGATTTTAGAGTTGGCTTTAGAGAGGGGCAAGCTAAAGCAAGAGAACTTGGTTTATATATGCAAAAATATTGTGGATGTATATTTTCAGAGGAGGATAGGTATAAAAAGAAGATTGAGAAGGATAAAGAAAATAGTAATTCTATGTAAAACAAGGATTTGATAAATAAGACAAAACAATAAAAAATTATTTTATAGATACGACTGATGAAGAAATATGGGATGGAGATTTACATTTTATAGATATGTATTATTACTAAAAAGATGAAAGATAACTAGTAAGTTGGGTGGAGAAAATTAAAGTGAAAAATAAAAAGGTTTTAAGAAGAATAGCTATTATTTTATCAATAATAATATTAATAATAGATATATATTTATATATAAAAATGAAATTTAATTGGTCGGAGATAGGTTCTAACCATCACCAATATGAAAATGCTAGTTTAATAATATCAGCATTATTTAGATATGGTTTACTAATATGGGGAATTTTACTAATACCAATAGTTTGGTTAGAGTATTTATTAATAAATTTGCTTATAAAAATGTATAATAAATTTAATGGCTTAAAAAGATTATTCTTATGCTTAATAACATTAGTTGTAACAGTAACAATATTAATTTTATTTATGAGAATATTAGTATTAATTATTGTGACATTGGTATAATGAATTAGATATAAAGATGAAAATATATAGAAGTCTGATTACAGAACAAATAGGGATATATAGTGGATGAATAAATACAGAAAGTGACTTATGATATGTTTGGAAATGTTAGCTTTAAAAAGAAATTATTAATCAATAAATTTATGAAAGGATTTAATCGAGCAGGCATTTATAAAATGAAACAATTTTATGAAACTTATAAAGATAATGAAATTGTCGCTCCACTGGTGAGACAAATTAGTTGGACTAATAATATTTAAATAATAATTAGTAATTTTTTGCTTAGGTTGAATATAAAAGAAAAGGTAAAATGGTGATTGTTATGAAAAAATGTTTTAAAGTAATTGGAATTATTTTAGGAGTTATAGTTATTTTAGGAATTGTATTTTTCGTAGTTGATTATAATAGAGTACAGAAACAAGAAAAACCTATTTTCTGCATACAAAACCCAGCAGGAATGATTAATGATGGAGGAACAATAGAATACTTTGGACTAGGATATAAGGTAATAGATTTTCATACATTAGTAGGATTTGATGATATAAAGATAGGTTCTTGGTTTATGGATTATAATGACTTTGAAGAAGAAATGAAAAAATATGAAGAAAAATTTGAAGAAGAAATGAGAAAGAGTAAACATTCATTTTTGGGAAAGGTAATTGAATCTAGTTCAACATATATTATAGTAGAACCAAATGGAAATGAGGATATACGAAAATCATCAGATAAAATTAGTATTGGTTTAGGTGAAAATAATGATGCTTTTTATGAAATAGGAACTAATGTAAAAATAACTTATGATGGAACTATAATGGAAAGTTACAATAAAGTTTATGCAATATTAGATAAACAAGTTATATAGATGGCCTGAAATTAAAAATTTATAAAATAAAGGAGAAAGAAGATGAATCCTATAGAAAACTTAAAAGATTTAATAATTTATCAAAGTAAAAATAAAGATAATGTTTCTGTTGAAGTTCTATATGATAATGAAGATTTTCTGTTAACTCAAAAATCTATGTCGAAATTATTTGGAGTGGAAGTTAATACTATTAATTATCATTTAAAGGAGATTTTTGAAACTCACGAATTAGAAGAAAATGGAACTATTCGAAAAATTCGAACAGTTCAAAATGAGGGAAATAGAAAAGTTTCAAGAGAATTAACTTTTTA
>CALXJL010000034.1 GCA_944388615.1 uncultured Clostridia bacterium | reverse complement strand
CCAGTTTTTTTAGTTTTAAAAAAAATAAGGTTTTGCAAAATTTGTCGACCATTTTACACACCTTATTTTACATTCTCTAATATTAAAGAAGAATTACATCCTAAATTTGTAATTCTTCTTTTTCTTATATCCTATACTTCTATACTATCCTTTATTTTGTCGTATTTTGCATCACCAATTCCTTTAACATTTTTTATATCATCAATTGAACTAAATTTTCCATTTTCATTTCTATATTCTATTATCCTTGTCGCTATAGCTGGACCTATTCCAGGCAAATTTTCTAATTCTGATTGGGTTGCCTTGTTTATATTAACCATTACTTTTTTCCCACTTTCTATATTAGTTTTATTTTTATTATTTTCTTTTTCATCTGTAACTATACCATAATTATTAACAATATTATTTTTTGCCACATCTTCAGTAATATATTCCATTTCTTCTTTATCATTAATATTCGGAACATATAATTTTTGACCATCTTCTAATTGATATGCTAAATTTATTTTTGATAAATTCGCATCTTCTTTAGCTCCACCTGCCATTTCTATTGCATCTATTATTCTACTTCCTTCTTCTAATTCTACTATTCCTTCTTTATTTACTGCTCCAGTTACATGTACAATGATTTTTTCTTTAGTTTCACCTATTTCTTTTTCTACAACCTCATTAACATTAATAATACTATTTGATTCTTCAATATAAAACTCTTCTTCACTATTATATTTAATATAAATAATAACTCCTATAGATATTGTTAAAACTATTATTATAAGTAATATTACAATTTTCTTATCATTAAATTTATCTAAAATATTATCACTCCTTTTATATGAATATTTTCAATTATATGTATTGAATTTTTATCAATTTTAATATATAGTTATAAATATTGATTATAGAAAGGAGTCTTTAGTTTTCTAAAGAATAAACAAATGAACTTACATAAAAAACACAATATTTTAAAATTATTTATATTTTTTACTTTATTTATAACTATACTTTCATTTTCTAGCATATTATATGCTACTAGTGAAGCACCATATGTGGCTTCACCATCATGTATTTTAATGGAATATAGTACTGGAAAAATTTTATATGAAAAGAATTCAGATGAAGTAATGTATCCTGCAAGCACCACAAAAGTTATGACTGCAATACTTACTTTGGAAAATTGTGAAATGTCTGATATAGTAACTATTAGTCATAATGCAGTATTTAGTATACCTAGTGGATACTCTACAGCTTCTTTACGAGTTGGTGAACAACTTACAGCAGAACAACTTTTGAATGTATTGCTAATTCCTTCTGCTAATGATGCTGCTGTTGCACTCGCTGAATATATTGCTGGATCTGTTGAAAGTTTTTCATCAATGATGAATACAAAAGCAATTGAAATAGGATGTAAAAACACTCATTTTGTTAATCCTAATGGAATACATGATGAAGAACATGTTTCAACTGCCTATGATTTAGCTTTAATTGGTAGATATGCTTTACAATTTCCAGAAATAAAAGAGATTGTGGCGAAAACAGAATATACACTTCCAATAACAAATGCTTATGATAAAGAAGATAGAATTTTTAGAACTACAAACTCTCTTATTAAAGAGGATAATTCTACTAAACCATCTAATTATTATTATGAATATGCAACAGGTTTAAAAACAGGTTATACAGAGCCAGCAGGTCATTGTATTATTTCTAGTGCAGAGAAGGATGGAGTTACATATATTGCAACTGTTTTAGGTGGGGAAATATCAAAAGAAGACTTATTAGATCAAAGATTTTTAGATTGTAAAAAACTATTTGAATTTGCTTTTAATAATTATAGTGTAAAAAGTATAAATAAATCAGGAGATGTAATTGATTCTATAGTAGTACCAAACGCTACAGAAGAAACTAAAAATTTAAAAATTAAGTTAAAAGATGATATAAATTTATTATTAGATAATGACACCTCGCTAAAGTCTATAACACCTACTATTGACTTTTCGTTTAATATAGATGCACCTATTCAAGAAAATACAATATTAGGAACTGCAACATATACAATTGATGGGGTATCATATTCTTCAGAGATTTTATCTGCCAATAGTGTAGAACGTGTAGATTTTATGCCATGGGTATTTAGAATAGTATTAGGAATATTTATAATATTATTTGCAATGACAGTTTTTAAACCATCAAAAAAATCTAAACGTAAAGGGAATTATAGGAAAAAATCAAATCATAGAAGAAGAAAATAAATAAAAAGGGAGAATAATATTAATTTATTCCCCCTTTATTTTTTATTTATAATCCTGTCCTAATAATATTGTTACATCTACTTTTTCTGATTTGTTTCCTACTGTAATACTACCTCTCCCGACAGATGATTTTAATCTTTCCATCATTTCATTTGTTATATCATTTCTATTTATTATAACAGTTTTTATAACTGTTGATGAATCTTGTGTATCTTCTAATGTAAATCCATCCTCTTTAAGCTCTTTAGCTAACTTTTTTGCTTTATCATCTGATCCTGATCCATTTATTATTTTTACTGTTACTTTTTCATTTTCTTCTTTTTGAGTAGTAGTATATTCAACTTTTTCTGTTTCAGCGATTTCTTCCTCTTCTGTAGTAGATGAGTCTTCTACTTCTGCATAATTTGATAAAAATAATTGATCTATTAATTTTTGTGATTCTGTTTTGTCTCGTATAAATAACCATACACCATTACATTTTTCTGGTGTTCCTGGTAATGCTCCTGTTGTTATATTTTCTGTACTAAATTCTACCATATGAGGTATATAATCTTTTATTACATCAAATTCCAAATTTGTTGTAACATTATTTTTTGCTATATCAACTAGTTCTGTTAGTTTTAATATGTTTGATGGTTTTAATGTTTGTTTTGCTACTGCAATTAAAAAGTCTCTTTGTGTTTTCATTCTTCCCAAATCATTATCACCATATGATACAGGATATGAACTTCCATCATCATTATGTCTAAATCTTACTACTTGTTCTGCTTTATTTCCATCTAAAACTTGTTCTCCAGCTTTTAAATCAATATATAATTTTTGACTAGTATCTGTATATTTCATGTCTATTGGTACATTAAATGTAACTCCTCCAATTGCATCAACAAGTTCTCTTAAAGCCTTTGTATCCACAGCTAAATAATATTTTATATCTAATCCAGTAATATCATTAACTGCTTTTAATGTTCTTTCTGGTCCATATTGATATAGTGAATTTATTTTATCTGAAGCTGTTGCTCTACTTTTACTTTTTCCTACAAATGTATCTCTTGGAATTGACATTAATGATGCTGTTTGTGAATTAGGATCATATGATGCTACCATTATTGTATCTGTTAGATTCTGGCTTGCTCCCAATAGTAGTACATTTATTTTTGGCATGTCCTTTTTCTTTGTCATGTCTGTTCCTAGCATTGTAGCAACAATACCTTGTGCTCCTCCTCCATTTTGTTGAACTTTATATACGAAATATATTCCTGCTGCAATTATAGCAATTAATAAAATTAAAAAAATTTTTGCAACAATTTTCTTTTTACCTTTTTTATTTTTAATATTCTTTTTATCCTTTTTTCCTTTGTTTTTTACATCATTTGATTTCAATATTATTCACTCCAATTCATTAATAATCTTTTGTAGTATATCAGATATTTATTAATAATTCAACTTATTTAAAAAATATATTTAAAATTATATTATTATTATACATCATATTTCCGATAAATGAGTCATTTATATTTGTTTTTATAAATTCATTATTTATAAATGATAAAATAGCTAATATTACATATATTATTAATAAAGCTTCTATTATCCCATATGCTACCCCACCTATTTTATCTACTTGTTTTATTATTGGTAAATCTGTAAGTATATTAGCAAATATTCTTACTACTAATAAAATGATATTTGATAAAATAATTAATACAATTAAAGTAGTAACTCTGATTATTGCTTCTGATGCACCTTTTGCTACTGCCTCTACAGTAACTTCTTTTGCCGCATTTGTGGTGTCTGTAATGACTTCATTTAAATAGTCCTGTATAGCATTTGGCGCTGTATCTTTTACTTTTACTTCGTCATTTTCTGTTGTTATAAATGTATTTGTTATAGCCTCTTCTACTTTTGGTCCGATTGGTGTATTATTTACTATAAAGTTTGATACAGGTATATATAGTATTATAGCTATTACTATAGAAATTATTAATGACATAATTTTTAAAATACAACCTGTTAATCCTTTTTTGTAAGAAATATATGCGAATAATACTATTATTGCAATAATAATAAAATCTACAACCATTATCTTATCCTCCAATTTATAAACTTAAAATTTCTACTTTATTTCCATATATAATTCCTGCTATATTATTACTCATAACAATTCGTTGTATTTCTTGTGTAGAAGTATATTTCTTCATAAGCCATCCAATATTATTAATAAAATGTACTTCTGATCCCAAATTTATTGCTAATACTTCGCCATATGTATATAATTCTTTAGCCACACCTTCCATCGTGTATAAACTAGTATTTTCACTTGCTATATTTACAATATCTATACATGTGTCTGCTTTAAATAATCCTTTTGGTTCTTCATATACAATAGCATAATCTGAATCCATTTCTATAGTAGAAAAATTAATCTGTTTATCATCTGTACTAAATTCTACTAAATCTCTGTTTTCATTATTAGTTATAGTACTAATTCTATCATTATACATACAAAGAAGATTATTTTTATCTTGATAATTTATATCTATTATTAGACTATCTGTTTGAGCTTGGTATGTATATATAATAGAATCTGCTGGAGTTGTTTGTGCTTTTTCCATTGATATAACTTTTATATTTGATTGAATTAATGTGCCTGATGTATTTACTTCTGCAAATGCTACATATTTATTATCTTTTGAAATAGATGTGTCAACTGCTAATGTATTTGATAAATATGTTTTAAACATTTCTTTTCCTTCACTATCATATACAACTATTACACTCTTATATGTTGTTCCAGTTAAGATAATAGAAATATATCCATTTTCATTAACTTGCATTTTTGATATATTGCCTTCAGTTTCTTTTTCCCACATTAGGCTTGTTCCTCTAATAAAGTATAATTTATTTTTTTCTTTTTCCGCTACTAATAGAAATCTATTATTTGAATAAAACATAGGCTGTGAAATTTCCATATCTATTGTTTGCTCTGGCTTTCCAGACGAATTGTATATATTCAATTTATTATCTTCTAATATTGTAATATAATTATCATAAGCAAAAACATTTCCAGCTATATCAGAATTAAAATCTATAGACACCAGCCCATTTTCTTCAACTTCCTTTTTTAATATATTAATATCAACCCATTCTCTAAACCCTTTATCTGCAACATAAAAAGACAACACAACCAGAACAGTTACTATCAGCAATATAATAAAAATAGACAATATTAATTTCTTTTTATTTACATTCTTTTTTTCATTTTCCTTAAAACCTATAACTTCCATAGTTACTTCCTTTGTTTTTATTTCGCCTTCATTGTACTATAAGTAAATTTAAAATGCAAGTCTGTCCCTCTTTGGACATTTTGGGCATTCAGGGACAGTCCCCAAATGGACAAAATGGGCATTTGGGCTCTTACCCGGATTGGACATTTTGTCCACTTGGGAACAGACCTTGTTAGAAAAGTTACATATCTTCAATTGCACAGCAATTTTTCTGTGGAATATGTATTTAATCTACTAGGAAAGTTCTCCAAACTTTCCTAGTAGATTAAAAAAGTTGAGGCAGAAATCTTTTCTAGATTTTCCGTCTCAACTATTAACATTCAGCCTATTGTTTATACCCTATTACTTTCTTCTTTTTCTTATTTTTACATATGCATATTGTGCTTTTCCTACTATTGCTGCTGATATTGATGTTATATTTAATAATAGTAGTACTATTTTTATTATATTATTTCCTGTTTTTACACTTAATATTATTGCTGCCATTGATTTATTGTCTTCTTCATTTGTATCTGTGTAATTAGCTTCATTATCTACTTCTATTATTTCTGCTATATTTGTTTGTGCTCCGAAAGCATTTTCTCCTCTTTGCCACTCTAATATTACTTCTATATCTTTGCTTTCTCCTGGTGCTAATTCAACTAATGTTTGTATATTTCCATTTTTGTTTTCTTTCCACTCATATGCATTATTTTCTGCCATTTTAAAGTAGTTTGGTATTTTATCTTCTACCACTGCCGTTCCCTTTATTTCTCCTGTGTTTGTTACTTTAATTTTATAAGTTATTTCTATATCTGTATTTCCTATTTGTTTTCCTACTACTTCTATTTTTGCTAATTTATTATCACTTATACGCTTTTCTTCACCATTTACAACTACTTTTGTTATTGTTTTATCTATGCCTATATTAAATATTTGTTTTCTATAGTAGTAAATTACTTCTATATCTTCCTGTGTATATACTCCTTCTTTATTTTCTGGTATCTTATCTACCACTATATTGTAATATGGTATCTGTTTTTCTTCTGTTTTGTACTCATCACCACAGTATCCTTGCAATTGTTCTCTATATGTTTTATACTCATCAGTTTCACCATTACTTGATTCTTCTGGTTTCTCAACTTTGTACATTATTTCTTCATTTGTATCTATATCCATATATTTTACTGTTACTATTCCACTTGGTATTTTCTCATAATAATATGTAACGTAAATATCTTCTTTTGTCATTATTCCTTCTTTGTTATCTGGCTCTGGTTCAGCTTGTCTATAATTAGGGATCTCTTTTCTTTCTGTATTATATTTATCTCCTGCCCATCCCTCAATTATATCCTCTGGTAGCAATTCTTTTATTGTATATTCTGGTTCTTCTCCATCACCTGTACTTGGCTGACTAGGTGTTTCTTCATCTGTGCCATCTTCCTGTGTGTCATCCTCTTGTTCTACTGGAATTTTTTCTAGATATCTTACAATCACTCTTGCAGGAATCTTTTTATAGATATATGTTACTTCTATTACCTCTTCTGTCATTTCCCCACTAGTAACTCCTTCTACTCTTACAAATTCGTAATTTTCTATTTCTTTTTGTTCAGTGGCATATTTTTCTCCTACGCTTCCTTGTATTTTTACTTCTTCTGATATTTCATTTCCATCTTCATCTTCATATTTTACTATTACTCCTCCTGATGGAATCTTTGAATAATAATATGTTACATAACTTATTCCTTCTGGTATTTCTCCTATTACATTTCCTTCTACATGTTCATATTTATATCCATAAATATCTTTTCTATCTGTTTCATAATGTGTTCCTGCTTTACCAGTTATTGTTTTTCCGTTTGATATCTCTTTTTTAGTGTCTTTATCAACATATTTTACTATTACTGTTCCTGGAATATTTATCTTTGTTTCTTTAGCCTTTTCCTGTGTATTTGTAGTTTCTGTTTCATATAGATCAACTGTTACTCTTGCCGTATTTACCATACTTTCTGCTTTAACATCTATATTAGTATATACTAGCTTAATTGTCTTATTTATTTCTATTTTGTAATCTCCATTCGTATATGTGTTTATATGATCTATATCCTGTGTCCATGTTATAGTCTTTGTTTCAGGATTATATATTCCATCTGCTAAATTAGTATCTTTATTGTTTACATCTATTCCATATGGTAGATAATCTACTAATGTTACTTTTGCCTTACCTATATAATTTGTTATTGTTCCATTATATACAATGTTATATTCTAATACCTCATTTGATGATTTTATTTCGTCCGGTCCTGTTTTATCTAAAGTAGAATTTAAATCTGTATTCATCATCTTATATTTATTTGTAATTGTAATGTGAGTGTCTCCTTCATATACTGGTTCTTCATAGAATTCTAAATCTTTTTCTTTTGTTTCGGTCTCTAGAACTCCATATACAATTTCTACTCCATTATCATCATATTTTGGTAAATTTCCAAATGTATGCTTCCATTCATTATCTTTGTTAAGTATTACTTTCTCTAGTTCTTTATCTTTATATGTGGTTTCTCCATTTGCTGTTAATTGTACTGTTACGCTTCCTGGTCTTCTTCCTTTTGCATTATTATTATCATCCCACACTTTGTCTACTTCTCTTGACACTATATATAATTGTGTTACTTCAGATGTAGCTTTATTTTCTTTTGTATCTCTCACTTCACCCGGTTTATTTATATCTATATCTGGATAGTAAATTTTTACTGTTCCTGTTACTTCATTTACTAGACTCTTAGTTAAGTCTTGGTCTATATATACTAACTTAATATTCTTTGTTATGGCTTGTGAGTAAGATCCATCTACATTTATTTCTTGTGTCCATGTTATTGTTTGATTTTCTTGGTCATAAGATCCTCCATCTAATGTTGAACTAGATTCATTTATTTTTGCTGGTAGTTTATCTACTATTTGTACTGTTACTTTTCCTTTGTAATCTGTTAGTTTAATATTTTCTGTTATTGTGTATTTTATTTCTCCATTTTCAGATGTTAATACTGTGTCTTGTCCAACTCCTGAATTTACTACTTTTGCTGTTTTACTTATATTGGTCTCTAATACAGGCGTTTTTAATTTATAGTAATAAATTACTTCAATTGTATCTTTTGTCATTATTCCTGTGTATTTATCTGGTGTTTCATTTATACATATATAGTCTGATCTTACATTACTAGACTTAGATGTATTATAATTTTGTCCTATTATTCCATTTATTGTTTCATCTTCTACTATTTTTACTGTTGTATATGTATTTGTTTCTTCATCATAAATATAATGATGTACTATAACTTTTGTTGGTATTTCAATAGAAGTTGTTGCTTGTGTCTGCCTTTCTTGCTCCTCTACTACTATTTCGTCTGGTATATCTGGGTTGTCTGGATTTTCTTCTTTTTCTGGATTAGGTTGTGTTAGCACTATTTTACCTTTTACATTATTGGTTATTGTTCCACTTAATGTATTTTCATCTGTATAATTATATTTTACTGTTATAGATTTAGCCACTTTTACCTCTTTATCTCCATTTGTATATGTATCTATATTTCCTAAATCTTCTTCCCATGTTATTGTTCTATCTGTAGAGTTATATTTTCCACCATTTAAACTAGAGTTTTCCTCATCTATTTCATAAGGTAATGTATCTACTAATGTCACTTTTCCTTTTCCTACGAAATCTTTTATTGTAGCTGTGTAATTTATTACATAATTTACTTTTGATTCTACATCTGTAATTTTCTCTGTTCCAGTTTTTGTTATACTACTATTTAATTTTGCTGCAGTTATTTCATATGGTGTAATTGTTTCATTTGTTGTTTTATCATCCACTGTTGCAACATTTGTAATTGTTCTGTTTGAGTTACTATAATTAACTGTTACTTCAAAACTTACTTCTACATTTGACATGCCCTGTATTTCTGCTATATTCCAGCTTATTTCTTTTTGATCATTTATTTTTCCTTCATTGTTTATAGTTTTTATTGTTGTTCCTTCAGGTACAATATCTTTTACTTTAATGTCTTGTATCTTCTCATTTCTTAAGTTATTTACTCTTATTGTATATTTTATTATATCTCCTGCTGTTACAGCACCTTCGCTTATTTCTTCATCTGTTTGTCTTAATATTTCTGCCTTTTTCTCATATGTTACTATTGCTGTTTTTACCTCATTTGTTGTTTTTCCATCTACAGTTGCTGTATTTGTTATTTCTCTTGCTGTATTTTCTGCTAGTTCTTCCTGTGTTAAGTTATTTACAGTAACTTCAAAGCTTACTGTAGCATTAGATTTAGCTGGTACATTTACTGTTATTCCAGTTGTTAGTTCTGCCATAGTTTTTGATGTTTTTTCATCATTTATTTTTATACTTCCTTCTACAAATGTTGTTCCAGTTGGTATACTGTCTTGTACTAATACATCTTTTTCTACTCCTCCTGTATTTTCTACTCTTACTGTATATGTTATTTTTTCACCTTGTACCACATATCCTAGTCCATTATCTGTTGTAATTTCCTTTGATGCACTTATTATTGGTCCATTATATGTATTTTTTATTGTTAGTCCATTTACTTCTGATTTGTAATATGAAAGTTCTCCTTCAGATACCTCTTTTTCTCCTGCTGTGTAGTCTATTTCATTTCCATTTACATCATATTTTGGAAGATTTGTAAATGTATAACTCCAGTTATCTGCCTCTCCTACTTGTTGTTCTCCCACAATAGATTCTCCATTTTTTATTTGTAAAATTACTCTTGTAGGATTTCCATAAATATTATTTGTATGATCCCATGTTTTTTCTACTGTTTTATCCACTTTATATTCAGTTGTTGTTATTGTCTCTGCTGGCTGTGTTTCTTGTTCCTGAATTGTTGTATTTAATTTTATTCTTCCTATTACTGTATTTGTAAATGTTTCATCATTTGTGTTTATTCCACTATATACAACTGTTATGTTTTTATTTATATTTATTTGTTTTTCGCCATCTACAATAGTATTAATATTTTCTATTGTTTCTGTCCATGTTATTGTTCTATCTACTGGGTTGTAACTACCTTCATCTAGTGTTGATTTATTTTCATCTATCTCATATGGAAGAGTATCTACAATTGTCACTTCTGCATTTCCTATATATGTATTTATATTTGCTGTGTAATTTATATTATAGCTTACTTGTTCATCTTTGACAGTTATGTGGTCTGTTCCTGTTTTTGTAATACTACTGCTTATTTGTGCATCTTTTACTACATAATAATATGTAGCTTCTATTTGTTGTTTCGTCATTATTCCACTTGCATTTTCTGGTATACTATATAGTTCATAATTTGCTTGTAGATTTTGTTTTTCTCTACTTGCATACATATCTCCTATTACACCTGATATTACATCATCTTGTGCTAGACTTCCATCTTGCTCTGGAACTTTTTCATTTGTATATTCTCCTGTTTCTTTATTATATATGTAGTGATGTATTACCACACTTGTTGGCATTTTTTCAAATGTTACTATTATTTCTTTATTTTCTGTCATATTTTTAAATTGTGACACTACATATGTTCCATCATCATTAGTTATAAATTCTATTTCTTGTCCATTTATTGTTATTGTAGATATTTTATAGTTTTCTTCTGGTGTAATTAATATTTCTTTTATACTATCTTCTCCGTATTCTACTATTTCATAAGGGATCTGACTTTCTCCTGAAATAGAACCTCCTTCACCTTCTACTTTTGTAGTTATATTAAATTCTTTTACTTTATAGTAGTATGTTACTATTATCTCTTCTCCTTCATATGTTCCTTCAAAGTTCACAGGTGTTTCAACTAACTCATATTTTGGATTTAATTTTTCTGGAGAAATTGCTGATGTTGTGTATGGCTCTCCTTGTTTTCCTTCATATGTTTCATCTTGTGCTGTTTTTCCATCTGCTAATTCTACTTCTTGTGTTGTTCCTTGTATATAATGATGTACTGTTAATGGTATGTCTTTTTCTTCGTAGTAATATGTTACTTCTATGTCTTCATATGTATATATGCCTGATGCATCTGCTGGTGTTACATAGTTTCCTTCCGAATCTTTTTCTAATTGATATTTTGCTATATCTGTATGTGGCTGTGTGGTATATTTTTCACCTTGTTTATCTTGCAAAATATCATCTTCTGCTATTTTTGTTGTTGTGTAATTTCCCTCATTATCTTTTAAATAGTGATGTACTATTACTTTTGCTATTTTTTCATTTTCTATGGTAAATTCATGTACTCCATCTGCTCTAAATTCTATTTCTATTGGTTCTTCTATTGGTTCATATCCTTCTGGTGCCATAATTTCTGTTACATTATATTTTCCAAATGGTATTTGTGTTATTGCCTGTCCTTCACTATTTGTTTCAACTTCTGTGTGGTATAGTTCTGAGTCATTTAAGCTTATATTTATACTATTTACTGTAAATTTATCTTCTCCTGTTGAGGTACTTGCATTTTTATAATAACCTAAATGTAAGTAGTATTTTTGACCTCCCTGTAATACTGTAGTGTAATCTTTTGCAGATACTGTTCCACTTATTTTTATGAATTGTCCTGTTGAACTAGAATATGATGGTGCTGTTGTTGTATTTGTTACTGTAGCATATCCATAATCATTACTACTTTGACTTGATACTTTTGCATTTACTGTTAAATTATATTTTCCTGTATATTGGGTTAAATCTATTGGTATATATGAATTTGCTACTGTACCGTCCTTTCTCTGATTATTTGATTCATAAGTTCCATTGTTTTCCACAAAATTGTATGTTACATCTTTTGTTAATTCATATACTTTTACACTATTTATTACAATTTGATCTTCTCCTGTATCTACACTTGAATCTTTTCTATACCCTAAATGTAAATAATATACATTCCCTCCTGTTAATGCTTTAGAAGTATAATTTTCCGATGTTGTTACAGTACTTGATGTTCCACTCATATAGATGAATCTATCTGTAGAGTTATTATATGCTGGTGCTGTTGTTGTATTTGTTATGCTAGCATACCCATAATCTGCACTCTCACTGTAAATTCTTGCGTTTACTACTACTGCATATGTTCCTTGTTTTCCTGTTAAATCTATTTTCATATATGAGTTTGCTGTTGTATTTTGTATTCCTGTACTTCCTCCATTTGCTGTTTGATATGTTTTACTATTTGTTGGTGTTAATGTTCCATTCTCATTTTCTACAAAATAATATGTTCCATTATTTATTAAATCTCCTAGTACACCTGCTGTCTCATTTGCTGTATCTACATCTTTGTATGTTTTTCCATTTGCCTCTATGTCTCCTAATATTTTTTCCGTCTCTGGCTTACTTCTTTCTTCTATTTGATCTAATTTAAATTTAGCTCCTGGCAAGGCATTTTTGCTTACACTATCTACTTTATTTATTGTTATCTTATTATCTTTTAGCGAATATGTAACTTCTATATGTTTATCTTCTGTTACATTTTCAAATAATGGCATTGTATATGTTCCATCTTCATTTTCAGTAAATGGATATTCTTGTCCATTTAATGTAATAGAAATAATTTCATAACTTTCTTCTGGTTCCATTATTATTTCTTTTGTACTATTATCTCCATATTTTACTGTTTCATATGGTTTTTCATCTTCTCCTGATATTGTTCCTCCTTTTACTCCATCTATTTCATTTACATCTGTTGTTATTTTAAATTCTTTTCTGTTATTTTCTACTGTTAATTCTTGTATTTCTGGTACTCCTACATTATTTGCTATTTTTAATATCATTCCATCTGTAGTACCATTGCTTTCTAATCTTACATTATCTATTGTATATGTTCCACTAAAATATCCTCCTAATAGTACTGTTCCATTATTTGAGATATCAATAGAGGTAATTGTACCTCCTACATTTTTTGCCCATTCTATTGAACCGTCTTCTTTATATTTTATTATTGCACTACCCTTATTTAATTTGTAATTTCCTATTTGAATAGAACTTCTAAAACTTGCTTTTACTATAAAACTTCCATCACTATTTGATACTAATTGGTATATATCATCTGAACGAGTTCCTCCCATATTTTTTGCCCATTCTACTGTACCATCTTGTTTATATTTTATTAGCATTCCATCCTGATTACCGTTGCTCGTTAATGTGGTGTCTCCTACTTGAATTTTGCTGCTATAAAAATATCCTCCTGCTATATATCCTCCATCACTTGTTCCTGCTACTGAATAGATATAATCAGAACTACTTCCTCCTACACTTGTTGCCCATTCTACTTCTCCTTCACTACTATATTTTATTAGCATTCCATCATCGTTACCATCAATACTCTCTAAGGTGATGTCTCCTACTTGAATGTTTCCATAAAAATATCCTCCTGCTATATATCCTCCATCTCTTGTTTCTTCTACTGATTTAATATAATCATAACCACTTCCTCCCACACTTGTTGCCCATTCTACTTCTCCTTCACTACTATATTTTATTATATTAGATGAACTCTCTATCATATTAGTTGAACTATCAATTACTATAAAACCTCCATCTGTTGTTGATTTTATTGAATCAACACTAGCTTCTTCTGTAACTTGTTTTGCCCATTCTACTTCTCCTTTACTGTTATATTTTATTATCATACTAGCTTGGTTTTGACTTGTTAATTTGTTGTCTCCTACTTTAATTGTTCCACTAAAATATCCTCCTGCTATGTAACCTCCATCTCTTGTTTCTGCTACTGAGTTAATATAATCTATACTACTTCCTCCTACATTAGTTGCCCATTCCACCTTTCCTTCTCTGCTATATTTTACTAAAAGTCCATCAGTGCTACCTTTACTTGTTAATTTATTGTCTCCTACTTGAATTGTGATGCTAGAAAAATATCCTCCTGCTATATATCCTCCATCTCTTGTTTCTTCTACTGTACTAATATAATCATTATTATTCCCTCCTACGTTTGTACCTTGTGTTACTGTTGGGTTATTTAATTCTTTATTTTCAAATTTTATTACCATTCCATCATAGCTACCATTGCTCGTTAATGTGGTATCTCCTACTTTGATTGTATTGCTATTAAAATATCCTCCTGCTACAATTCCTCCATCACTTGTTCCTGCTACTGAATAGATATAATCAGAACTACTTCCTCCTACACTTGTTGCCCATTCTACTT
>CALXJL010000033.1 GCA_944388615.1 uncultured Clostridia bacterium | reverse complement strand
TATATGAATCTGAGCTTCCAGTAATATCTGCAGTAGGGCATGAAACAGATTTTACAATAGCAGATTTTGTGGCTGATCTAAGAGCTCCTACACCATCTGCAGCAGCGGAACTTGCTGTACCCAATATAAATGATGTAAAATTAAAATTGGATTCATATAATAATAGATATAAAATTGGGTTAAAAAAGAAAATAGAGCTAGTAAAATTAAGATATGAAAAAGTAATGAATAGTAGAGTTTTTAAAGAACCATTACAAGGAATAAATGAAAAATATTTACAAGTAGATATGAAAATTAAATCAATAGAAAATGCAATTATGAATATATTAAAAGATAATAGATCTAGAGCAGTAACAGCAATAGCAAAATTAGATACATTAAGTCCTTTAAAAACATTATCTAGAGGATATTGTATAACAACAATTAATGGGAAAATAATTAAAAGTGTTGATGACACTAAGAAAGATGATGTGTTAGATTTAAGACTAAAAGACGGAGAAATCAAAGCAAAAGTTATAGAAAATGGTAGTAGGCAGGTGTAAAATGAAAGGTAAGCATGGAACAGTCGAAAAGAAAAATAAATCTGTAAAAATTACATTGTTTATTATAATAATATTAATTATAGGATGTGTGGTTTTAGTAAGACAAGGAAGAAATGAAGAAAATACTAATAGTAATATAACTACAAATGAAACTACTAACAAAATCGAAACTACTTCAGAATCAGAAGAAGTTATAAATAATACAGTACAAAATGAAACAATACAAAATACTACAGAATCTGATGAAAACGAGAACGAAAATGCACAAAATAATTCTAATAATGAAAGTGCAGTAACCAATTCTAATAGTACAAATACAAATTCTTCAGAAGTTATGGAAAACTCAGTAGAAGATGATGAACAAAAATCAATAAACATTGCAAAAAACGATTGGGGAAATGAAGATGGTGTATATTTTAATTGTATAGGAATGGATTCACAAGGAAGATATATAATAGCAGTAGCAGATTCTACAACTACACAAATAATACAATGGTATCATGTAAATGCTGCAACAGGAGAATTTGAAATAGAATAGATTAATATGGAGGAGAAAAAATGAAATTTGAAGAAGCAATGCAAAATTTAGAAAAAATCGCTTTAGAACTTGAAAAAGGAGATTTAGATTTAGATACATCAATGGAAAAATTTGAACAAGGTATGAAATTATCAAAAGAATGTAATAAAATCTTAGAAGAGGCAGAAAAGAAAATAACAATATTAATAAAAAATGGTGATGAGCTTGAAGAAGAGGATTTTGTAGCTAAAGATTAAGAATACAAAAGTAGAAAGGGGATAGAAATGTTTTTTCAAGAATATAAATACATAATACTTCCATTTTTAGTATGGTTCTTTATACAATTATTTAAGGTCATATGGGATCTAGTAACAACAAAGAAATTTAATTTTAAGAGAATAATGGGAGCTGGTGGAATGCCTAGTTCACATTCAGCAGTAGTTACATGTTTAGCTAGTATGATTGGCAAATCTCAAGGAACTAATTCACCAATTTTTGCATTGTCTGTTGTATTTGCATTTGTTGTTATGTATGATGCTGCAGGAGTGAGAAGAGCAGCAGGTAAACAAGCTGCAATGCTTAATAAAATAATAGAAACACCTGGATTATCGGGAGTAGAAGTGTCTGAAAGATTAGTAGAGGTTCTTGGTCATACTCCTATACAAGTTTTGGCTGGAGCAGTTATAGGGATAATAGTAGGTGTAATAGCATAGAAGTTAATAAAACGCTCAGGGGTATATGAATCTTTGGACGTTTTTTGTGTTTTAATATAATAAAAAATAATTAAAAAAGGGGAAATAAGATGAAAACTGATATAGAAATAGCAAAATCAGCTAATATGAAAAATATATGTGAAATATCAAATAAATTAAATATTAAAGATGAATATTTAGAACAATATGGAAAATATAAAGCAAAAATATCAAATAATATAATGAAAGAAATAAATAAAAATAAAGATGGAAAAATTATACTTGTAACATCAATAAATCCAACACCATTGGGTGAAGGAAAAACTACTATATCTATAGGGCTTGCAGATGCATTAAATAAGATAGGAAAAAAATCTATACTGGCATTAAGAGAGCCGTCTTTAGGTCCGGTTTTTGGAATAAAAGGTGGTGCAGCAGGAGGTGGTTATTCTCAAGTAGTACCAATGGAAGATATTAATTTGCATTTTACAGGAGATATACATGCAATAACAACTGCTAATAATTTAATATCAGCGGTTATTGATAATCATATATTTCAAGGAAATGAATTAAAATTTGAAAAAGTTATATGGAAAAGATGTATGGATCTAAATGATAGGCAATTAAGAAAAATAGAAACTGGATTATCAGGTGAAAAAAATTTAAAACCTAGAGAAGATGGATTCGATATTACAGTAGCATCTGAAATTATGGCAATATTGTGTTTATCAAATGATATTAGAGATTTAGAGGAAAAAGTGGCAAATATTGTTGTAGGATATAATGATAAAAATGAAGAAATAAAAGTAAAAGATTTAAAAATTGAAGGAAGTATTGCAGTTTTATTAAAGGATGCAATAAAACCAAATTTGGTACAAACTTTAGAAAATAATCCAGCATTAATACATGGAGGTCCATTTGCAAATATAGCACATGGTTGTAATAGCATAATTGCAACTAAAATGGCAATGAAAATGGGAGAATATGTAGTAACAGAAGCTGGTTTTGGTGCTGATCTTGGTGCAGAAAAATTTTTAGATATAAAATGTAGAAAAGCGAATATATTTCCAAGTATTGCAGTTTGTGTGGCGACAATAAAAGCTCTAAAATATCATGGTGGTGTAGAAAAGGATAAAGTAACACTAGAAAATCTGGAAGCATTGAAAAAAGGAATAAAAAATCTTTTAAAGCATGTAAATAATTTACAAGAAGTTTATGGATTAAATGTGATAGTTGCTATAAATAGGTTTTCACATGATACAGATAGAGAAATTGAACTATTATCAAATGAGTTAAAAAGGATAGGCATACAAGTGAGTTTAGTAGAAAGTTTTTCTAAGGGAGGTGTAGGTGCAGAGGACTTAGCACATAAAATTATAGAATTATCTAATAAAAATCAAACTCAAAAATTTGCATATGAATTAGATATTCCAATAAAAGATAAAATATTAAAAATAGCACAAAAAATATATGGAGCTGATTCAGTAGAATATGAAGAATCTGCAAACAAACAAATAGCAGATTTAGAAAAAAGAGGATATGGTAACCTACCAGTTTGTATAGCTAAAACTCAATATTCATTATCAGATGATCCTAAAAATCTAGAATGTAATACACCATTTAATATACATGTAAAAGAAGTTAAATTAAGGTCTGGAGCTGGTTTTATAGTTGTGCTTACAGGAAAGGTTATGACAATGCCAGGATTACCTAAAATACCTAATGCAGAAAAGATAAAACTGGATGAAGAAGGGCAAATAATAGGTTTATTTTAACCTTAAAATAAGTATTCCAAGAAAAATAAATTTGGGAAATTTATGAAAAACAACTGGACTAAAACCAAAAAATGTGATATACTATTGTAAGTGGTTAAGAGAAGAAAAATGAAAATTTTTCCAATATATATCATAAATTAAATTTACTTGGAAGGGAGTGACTTACATGTTTAATGTAGGTGATAAAATTGTGTACCCAATGCATGGTGCAGGAACTGTAGAATCAATAGAAGAGAAAAATATACTAGGAGAGAAACAATCGTATTATATAATTAATATGCCCGGAGAAGTAAAGGTAATGGTACCAACTTCAAAAGCAGAACAAGTTGGTGTAAGGAACATTATCGATAAATCACAAGCGGAAAAAGTTTTTGCAGTACTAGAAGAGAATGAGACTGAAATGTCTTCAAATTGGAACAAAAGATATAGAGATAATATGGATAAAATGAAAAGCGGAGATGTTTTTGAAGTAGCGGATGTGGTAAGAAATTTAGCTTTTAAACAAAAAGAAAAAGGATTATCAACAGGTGAGAAGAAAATGTTAAATAATGCTAAACAAATTCTAGTAAGTGAATTAGTATTAGCAGAACATGCTTCAAAAGAAGAAGTAGAAAATATCATAGATAATAAAATAACAATGTCTTTTGAAGAATACAAATCTTCTCCAAATGTAGATATAGATGTAACAAATAATGTAGTTAAAAAATTCATACCATATGATAGTGGAAATGTAGATAATTTATAAAATAAGATTACTGAGAGTATATTTAATACATTCTCAGTAATTTTTTTGTAATATCATGGTAATATAAGAAGGATTTATGTTACTTATGTCGAATAATATAATATATGAAAGAAAGGTAATACAAAATGGTACGTTATAGTGATGAATTAATAGATGAAATTAGAAGTGCTAATGATATAGTAGATGTAATTTCACAATATGTAACATTAAAAAGAAGTGGTAGAAATTTCTTTGGATTGTGTCCATTCCATAATGAAAAATCACCTTCTTTTTCTGTATCACCAGATAAGCAGATTTTTCATTGTTTTGGATGTGGTGTTGGTGGAAATGTATTCCATTTTATAAGTAAAATTGAGAATATAGGTTTCAAAGAAGCACTTGAAATTTTAGCGGACAGAGCAGGAATAAATTTACCAGTTCTTGATAATTATTATGATGATAAAAAAGCAAAATTGAAAAGTAGAGTTTATGAAATTAATAAAATAGCTGCAGAGTTTTATCATGAAAATTTATATAAACCTTCATCAAAAAATGCACAAGAATATATAAAAAAAAGAAAATTAACCAATAATACATTAAAAAGTTTTATGATTGGGTATTCAGGAACATTCAATGAATTGTATAAAATATTAGTTGAAAAAGGTTTTTCAGAAGAAGAAATATTAGCATCAAGTCTTGTAAATAAAACAGAGGATGGAAAATTTATAGATAGGTTTAGAAAAAGACTAATGTTTCCAATACAAGATGTTAGAAATAGGTTTATAGCTTTTGGTGGAAGGGTATTGGATGATAGTAAACCAAAGTATATTAATTCTCCTGAAAATATTGTTTATAATAAAGGTAGAAATTTATTTGGATTAAATGTAGCTAAAAAAGGAAATTTGAAACGAATTCTAATAGTTGAAGGATATATGGATACAATATCATTACATCAAAGAGGAATATCCAATGTAGTTGCATCTTTGGGAACTGCTATGACAGAAGCTCAAGGCCGACTTCTTAGAAAAAGTAGTGAACAAGTAATTATAGGATATGATTCAGATGGAGCAGGACAAGCTGCTACTATGAGAGGATTAGAGATCTTGCAAAATTTAGGTTGTGATGTAAGAATATTACAAATAGAAGGAGCTAAAGATCCTGATGAGTATATTATAAAATATGGACCTGAAAGATTACAAAAATGCATGGATAATGCGATTTCTTTAGTAGAATTTAAAGTAAAAGTTTTAAAAAAAGATCTTAATTTGGATATTGTAAATGATAAAATAAAATTCTTAAAAGAAATAGCTAAAATATTATCAAGAGTTAATAGTGACATAGAAAAAGAAGTATATGTAGATAAAATTTCATTTGAATATAAAGTATCAAAAGAAGCAATATGGTCAGAAATAGAGAAGATTTCAGGAAATAAAACTTCAGAGAAGAAAAAATTGGACAGACCATTGATATCTACTGCAAAAAAAGAGGAAAAAACAGAAAAAATAGATGAAGCAGTCGAAAAAAGAGAAAGAATGCTTATATATTTATTAATAAACAATCCAGAAGAGTCTTTTAATAAAATATCATCTAATATAAAAATAGAAGATATAAAATCAGAAAGAAACAGGAACATTATTACTAAAGTGTATGAGGAATACAAAAAGGGAAATATTAATAATGTATTAGATTGGTTTGAAAATGAAGATGAAATTAATTATTTAACATGGATAATGGCATATGATTTTGAAATCATTGAAATTGATAAATGTATTGAAGATATATTATTGTCTTATGAAAAAGAAAGGCTAGTAAACGCAAAAAATGAAATACTTGCATGTTTAGAAAATAAATCTTTAACAGATGAAGAGAGAAAGAGTTTAGAAAAAGAATTAAGTGATATTATAATTAAATTAGCCAAAATTAAATAAGACACACCCTATATGAAAGGAATGTTAATTATTATGAAAAAAGAAAATGAAGAACAAATAAAAAATGCAGAAGAGACAGTAGAAAAAAAGGAAAATAAAACAGAAAATAAAGTAGAATTAGAACCTAAGGCTAAAGTTAAAGACATGATAGAAAATGCTAAAAAAACAGGTAAAACAATAACTTATGCAGAACTTGCAAATCAGTTAGAAAATGCTAGTACAGATGAAATTGAAAAAGTATTTGATGAATTTGAAAGCATGGGAATAGACATCATGAAAGAGGAAATCGAAGAACCAGATATAGAAGATTTAGAAGAAGTAGAAGAAATTAATATAGAAGATATAGATTTAACTTCAATGGATAATGTTAGTGTTGACGATCCTGTTAGAATGTATTTAAGGGAAATAGGAAGAATTCCACTTCTTACTTATGAAGAGGAAATTGATCTAGCTAAAAAAATTCTAGAAGGTGATGAAGATGCCAAACAAAAACTTGCTGAATCAAATTTAAGATTGGTTGTTAGTATTGCAAAAAAATATGTTGGTAGAGGAATGCTATTTTTAGATCTAATTCAAGAAGGAAATATGGGATTAATAAAAGCTGTTGAGAAATTTGATTATACAAAGGGATATAAATTTAGTACTTATGCAACATGGTGGATTAGACAAGCTATAACAAGAGCAATAGCAGATCAAGCTAGAACTATAAGAATTCCTGTTCATATGGTGGAGACTATTAATAAATTGATAAGAACTTCTAGACATTTGTTACAACAGATGGGAAGAGAGCCAACTCCAGAAGAAATTGCTAAAGAAATGGAGATTCCTGTTGAAAAAGTTATGGAGATACAAAAAATAGCACAAGACCCGGTATCTTTAGAAACACCAATAGGAGAAGAAGATGATAGTCATTTAGGAGACTTTATAGAAGATGATGATAGTCCTGCACCTCAAGATGCAGCAGCATATACAATGTTAAAAGAGCAATTAGAAGAGGTAATGAGCACATTAACTCCAAGAGAAGCAAAAGTGCTTAAATTAAGATTTGGTCTAGAAGATGGAAAAGCTAGAACACTAGAAGAAGTGGGAAGAGAATTTTTAGTTACACGTGAAAGAATAAGACAAATAGAAGCAAAAGCACTTAGAAAATTAAGACATCCAAGTAGAAGTAAAAAATTAAAAGATTATATGAACTAAAATAAAAACATCTTAAATATTAAGTAACTTACTTAATATTTAAGATGTTTTTTTAATCATTAACTCGCTCATCATCATCTTCTATAACTTTTTGTTTCTCATGAGTTAATACTTTTTCTGTCTTGATCTTTGCAACATCTATTTTCGGTGTTCTATCAACTTCAATTCCTAACTTTGCAGCAATTGAATCTGCACTTTTAAGTTTTAGTTCTTCCAACACTTCTGGTGAAACCTCTTCATTTTTATTCTTATTATCATCAGATTTATCACCCATAGCCTTACCAACTGATCTTATATAACTAATTAAACTAATTAATACATTTTTTTTCTTTTTCTCATCCATTTTAATTAACCAATATAATAAATATATTGGCATTTCACCTCCAAAATACTTAAAGTACATTTTCATATTAACATAAATTTCAAAAAAAAGCAAGTTTAATTAGTCATAATATAATCATAAGAACCAAGGTCTGACCCTGAATGGACATTTTCCTCTTGATTAATTGGAAAGATTGATATATAATAACAGATGTTAGAGAAATTTTAAATAGGTGATGAAAATAATGAGTGAAAAAACAAAAGATGTTTTAGAATGGATATATTGTATAATAATAGCAGTAGCATTAGCTTTGATAATAAGATATTTTGTGGGAACACCTACTGTTGTACAACAACCTTCAATGTTTCCAACACTACAGTCTGGACAAAGATTAATATTAAATAGATTTACGGTAAGGGTATCTAAAAAAATGCCTGAAAGAGGACAAATAGTTACTTTTGAGGCACCAATTAAAAATTATATAACAACAGAAGAATATGATCCTGAAAATCCAATAGCTCTATATGATGATGAATCAAGAGGTTTTTTTGGAAGATTTGTAAATAATGTTTTAGAAATAGGAAAAACAAGTTATATAAAAAGGGTTATAGGTCTTCCTGGTGAGCATGTACAAATAATAGATGGAAAAGTATATATAAATAATGAAGAATTACAAGAAACTTATTTACAAGATAATGTTGTAACAGAATCTTTAGGTGGATTATTTACAGATTTATATGTACCTGAGAACTGTTTATTCTTAATGGGAGATAATAGAAGTCAAAGTACGGACAGCAGAAGGTTTGGTTGCATACCATTTGATAAAATTGAAGGTGTAGTAGCTATAAGATTTTGGCCATTTAATTTATTTGGAAAAGTGGAATAAAAGAGCTAATGATTGGAAGGAGTAAAATATGGCCTTTAATAATTTAATAGGAAATGATAAGATAAAATCTCTATTGCAAAAAGCAATAGAGAATAATAATATATTGCATACATATATGTTTTTAGGAATAGACGGAATTGGAAAATTTTTATTTGCTAAAGAGTTTGCAAAAATGATTCTTTGTTCTGATGCAAATAATAAACCTTGTAATAAATGTGTATCATGTATACAATTTGATTCAAATAATAATCCAGATTTCACAATAATAGAGCCTGATGGTAAAGTAATAAAAATTGAACAGATAAGATTAATGCAAGAAAAAATATTAGAAAAGCCAATAGGAGGTTCTAAAAAAATATATATAATAAGAGATGCAGATAAAATGACAAAAGAATCTCAGAATTGTCTATTAAAAACTCTAGAAGAACCACCAGAATATGTAGTCATGATTTTATTAGTTCAAAATGAAGGTCAAATACTAAACACGGTAAAATCTAGATGTCTAAGGATTAGTTTCGAAAAAATTTCAGACATAGAACTAAAAGATTATATATTAAAAAATAATATATTAGATAATATAGATGAAAATATGTTAAAACTTTGTGAAGGCAGTATAGGAAAAGCAATAAAATTAAAAGAAAATGAAATACTATATAGAAGTTTGATTGATATATTAGAAAATTTAGACAAATTAGATTTAGTAGAAATCTTAAAAAAAGCAGAAATAATCTATAAAGAAAAGGAAAATATACTAGAACTACTGGACTACTTTAATGTTATAATATATAATATATATACTAAAAGACTGAATGATAAGTATTTAAATTGTATATTACTTGTAGAAGAAGCAAAAAAAAGAATTCGATTTAATACGAATTTTGATATGACTCTAGATAATTTATTAATTACTATGTGGGAAGAATTAAATAATTAGTTTTCTAGAGCAAGATATGAAAGGATGGATAGGAATATACATGAAAAATATAGTAGGAGTTAGATTAAAAAAGCCTGGAAAAATATATTTTTTTGATCCAGGATATATAAAATTAAAAAATGGTGATGAGGTAATAATAGAAACAGAAAATGGTCAAGAATTTGGAATTGTAGCTATAAATAGCAGAAAAATGCCAGAAGATAAAATAAAAACACCAGAAAATAAAATAGTTAGAATTGCTACTAAAAAGGATAAAGAACATTATTTAGATAATCAAAAAAAGGAAAAAGAAGCTTTTGAATTATGTCTGAAAAAAATAAAAGAACATAAATTAGATATGAATCTAATAGATGTTGAATATAAATTTGATAATAGCAAATTATTATTTTTCTTTACTGCAGATGGAAGGGTAGATTTTAGAGATTTAGTAAAAGAATTAGCAAGTATTTATAAAACTAGAATAGAGCTTAGACAAATAGGGGTTAGAGATGAAGTTAAAAGAATAGGTGGAAATGGTATTTGTGGACGTGAATTATGTTGTTGTACATTTTTATCTAATTTTGAAACTGTTTCTATAAAAATGGCAAAAGAACAAAATATATCATTGAACCCAGGAAAAATATCTGGAAGCTGTGGTAGATTAATGTGTTGCTTAAAATATGAACAAGAGGTATATGAGGAAAAACTGAAAAAATTACCTAAAATAGGAGCAATAGTATCTGTACCAGAAGAAGGAGAGGGAATTGTAGATTCAGTAGAAACCTTAAAAGAACAAGTTAAAGTTAAATTTAAAGATAAAGATGGATTCTTTTATAAAAAATATAATATACAAGACATAAAAATAATAAAAGATGTTGAAACAGATAATCAAAATGATGATGAAAATGATGAAGAACTAAAAGCATTAGAGGATTAGACTAAAAGATTAAAAACTGAAAGGTGGTGAAACATATGGCATATAAAATAACAGATAAATGTATTAGCTGTGGTGCATGTGCAGCAGAATGTCCTGTTGGATGTATATCTCAAGGAGAAGAAAGATTTGTAATAGATGCAAATGCATGTATATCTTGTGGAACTTGTGCAGGTGTTTGCCCAGTAGAAGCACCAGTAGAAGAATAATGAAACATTTATGGACTTAATACATATAGATATTATACTAAAAAAGTAAGCATATTATTTTATGCTTACTTTTTTAGTATGAATTAAAGAATATTTCTAAGCTTCATTAGTTTCATTTGTTATTTTCTCTAAAGCTAAAAGCTCTTCCCAACGTTTATCAACTTCTTTTTGGAATTCTTCAATCATCCATTCATTTCCTTCTTTAAACATATGAGCAAATCTTCTTTGAGGTTTTAAGAAATTTTCTATAGGTTGTTTTTTTACTGGTTTATAACTTACTTTATATTTTCCATCTATAACCTCATATAAAGGCCAATAGCATGTTTCAACAGCCAATTTATTTATTTCCATTAATTTTTCTGTTGGATATCCCCAACCTCTAGGGCATGGAGCAAGTACATTTAAAAATGCTGGTCCTTCTGTATATATAGCTTTTTCAGCTTTTTCATATAAGTCTTTAAAATTATTTAATGCAATAGATTGTGCAACATAAGGTAAATGATGTGAAGCCATGATTTCTGTTAAATCTTTTCTAGATTGCATTTTACCTGGTATTACTTTACCAGCAGGAGTAGTTGTTGTATCTGCGAATTTTGGAGTAGCAGAAGAACGTTGAATACCTGTGTTCATATATGCACCATTATCATAACATACATAAACCATGTCATGTCCTCTCTCCATTGCACCAGATAAACTTTGTAGCCCTATATCATATGTTCCTCCATCTCCACCAAAAGCTATAAATTTTGTATTTTTATCTTCAGGTAATTTACCTTGCTTTTTAAGTGATTTATAAGCAGCTTCTACTCCAGAGCAAGTTGCACCAGCACATTCAAAAGCTGTATGTATATATGAGCAAGACCAAGATGTGTATGGATATATACATGATGATACTTCCATACATCCTGTAGCATTTGCAACAACTGCATGATCTTCAGGCTTTAGAGCGCGCATTACCATTCTTGCAACAGGTGGTGCTCCACATCCAGCACACATTCTATGACCAGATTCAAATCTAGCAGGTTTAGTTGCTACTATTTCTTTTAAATTATATGCCATTTTTATCATTCCTCTATAAATTATTTAGGTTTTTAGTTATAGAAAAACCTATAAAACTAATTTTATGATGGGGATGAGATTAGTTGTTACCTCTAACCCCTAGATATCTGTAAGGATTATTTACTTTATTAGTATTTACAATTTCTTGTAGATCTGAATAAACACTATGAATATCTTTTGTAGTAGTATCTCTACCTCCAATACCATATATATAATTTACTGTTGGTATATTAATATTATTAACAAACATAGCTGATGTAACATCAGAAAATAATGCTCCTCCAACAGCATTTAAAGAATCTGCTTTATCAAGTACTGCTATAGCTTTTGCATTTGATAATGCCTTTGCAATTTCTTCAGCAGGGAAAGGTCTATAAACACGAATCTTTAGCAATCCAGCTTTTATACCTCTTTCTCTTAATTCATCTACAACAACTTTACTTGTGCCAGCTGTAGAATTCATACATACTAATACTAATTCGGCATCATCTAATTTATATTCTTCAAAGAAAGAGTATTTTCTTCCTGTCATTTTTTCAAAATCGGCAGCTACATCTAGAATAACTTTTTTAGCATTTCTCATAGCTTGTGCTTGTGCAAATTTATGCTCAAATAAATATGCTTGTAAATCCATAGGACCTACTGCAATAGGTTCATCTCTATTTAATAAATAATGTTCAGGAGTATATTTTCCAACAAACTCCTTAACCTTTTCATCTTCTAATAACTCTATATTTTCAATAGAATGAGATGTTATAAATCCATCTTGACATACCATTAAAGGTAATAAGACATCTTTGTGTTCAGCAATTCTATGAGCCATTATTAAATTATCATATGCTTCTTGATTATTTTCAGAAAATAGCATAATCCAACCAGCATCTCTAACACCCATTGCATCTGAGTGATCATTATGTATGTTTAATGGTCCAGAAACTGCACGATTAACTAAAGACATAACTATTGGTAATCTAGTACTTGAAGCAATATAAATCATTTCCCACATTAAAGAAAGACCATTAGAAGAAGTAGCAGTCATTGCTCTTGCTCCGGCTGCTTCAGCACCTATACATGCACTCATAGCACTATGCTCACTTTCTACAGCAACAAATTCTGTATCAACAGTTCCGTTACTAACAAAAGTTGAAAAATATTGTGGAATTTCAGTAGATGGAGTAATAGGGAATGCAGCAACAACATCTGGATTAATTTGCTTCATTGCAATTGCAGATGCCTCATTTCCACTTAAACGTTCTCTAATTGACATTATATATCATCCTTTCATTTATATATTTTTTTGATTATTTTGAAGTTTCATCTTTCATTTCAATAGCACCAAAAGGACAAACATTGGCACAAACGCCACAGCCTTTACAATAATCATAATTAAAATCTTTTCTTTTTAAATCTTCTCCAACTGGAATTGCATTATCTGGACAAACAGGAAAGCAAAGTCCACATTGTTTACATTTTTCAGAAAGAAATATTGGTTTAACACTTCTCCAATCACCAGTTTTAAATTCTAAAGAATTGGCTGCATCTGTAATTGTTCCACCAGTAGTAAGATCTTGCCAAGGAGAATTTTTATCTATATTCATTTTTGACATAAGAATCATCCTTTCTATATTATAGTTTTATTACTTCATTAAGAGCAAGTTTTAAAGCTTCAACATTTCCAGTAATAAGTTCTGGTTTTTTAGCAAATTTATGCTTGAAAGAACCTTCCATATCTGCTAAAAATTCTTCTTCTGGTATTATATTACTTACTTTAACAACAGCTGCTAACATAGGTGTGTTAGGAAAATATTTTCCTAGAGTTTGCATTGATATTTTTCTTGCATCTATTGTATATATATTTCCTTTATATCCTTTTAAAACAGATTTTAAATATTCAGAATCTCTAGTTGTATTTATTATGATAGCACCATCTTCTTTTAGTCCAGAAGTAACATCAACAGACTCTAATAATGTATCATCAACAACAGCAACATAATCTGGCTCATATATATTACTATGTATTCTAATAGGAGAATTGCTTATTCTATTATAAGCAGTAATAGGAGCTCCCATTCTTTCAGGTCCATATTCAGGAAAACCTTGAATATATTTTCCAGTATTAAAAGCTGCATCAGCTAATAATAAAGATGCGGTTTTAGCGCCTTGTCCACCTCTACCATGCCATCTAATTTCAATTAAATCATTCATTAAAACTATCAGTCCTTTCTAACTATAAATTTGAAAATTATTTCCAATGTCAGTATATTCTTAAAAAGCAAATATGTCAAGATGAAAACTTAGACTCAGACGGTATAAATGTGTTTTTTCTATTTTTTATTCATAAACATTGACTTTTTACAAAAATCAATATAATATATATATGTCAAAAAATTACATTTTAATTTATGCATTATGGAAATTTAAGGAGGAAAATTTATGGGAGAGGTTATAGTTGTAACATCAGGAAAAGGTGGAGTTGGAAAAACAACTACAACAGCTAATCTAGGTGCTGCAATAGCACTAAAAGGAAAAAAAGTTGTATTAATAGATACAGATATAGGACTTAGAAACCTAGATGTTGTAATGGGGCTAGAAAATAGAATAGTATACGACATAGTTGATGTAGTAGAAGAAAAATGTAAATTAAGACAAGCTTTAATAAAGGACAAGCGTTTTAATGAACTATTTTTATTACCAGCTGCACAAACAAGAGATAAAAGTGCTGTAAATGAAGAACAAATGATAGACCTAACCAGTAAGCTAAAAGAGGAATTTGACTATATTCTAATAGATTGTCCAGCAGGTATTGAACAAGGTTTCAAAAATGCAATTGCAGGAGCAGATAGAGCAATTGTAGTAACAACAGCAGAAATATCTGCAATAAGAGATGCAGACAGAATAATTGGTTTATTAGAATCATCAGAAATAAAAAATCCAGAATTGGTTATAAATAGAATAAGACCTAATATGGTAAGAAAAGGTGAAATGATGGATGTTGAAGATATTGTGGATTTATTATCTATAGATCTTATTGGAGTTGTACCAGATGATGAATATATTATTACACAAACAAATAAAGGAGAACCAGTAGTAACAAACCACAGAGCACCATCAGGTAAAGCATATATAGAAATTGCAAGACGTATCCTAGGAGAAAATATAGAAGTTACTATACCAGGAAGAGAAAAAGGTTTTTTATCAAAAATAAAAAACATATTTGGAAAAAAATAAACAATAGATGATTGGAACTTTCTTAAAATTATGTTTTCTACAATAGAAAATATTAAAGAATATGGAAAATCATTCATATAAAAGTAGCATTAGTGAAAGGAATGATATATAAATGTTTGAAAACATAAAAAGTTTTTTCAAAAAGTTTTCTAAAAATGAAAAGATCGAAACAAAATCTAAAGATAAAGCTAAGGAAAGATTACATTTAGTTCTTATGCAAGATAGAGCAAATGTATCAGCAGATTTCTTAGAGTTAATGAAACAAGAAATAATAGAAGTTATAAAAAAATA
>CALXJL010000032.1 GCA_944388615.1 uncultured Clostridia bacterium | reverse complement strand
AGTTGCACTTGAAGAAGCAAAAGATTTTCGCCCAGGTGATATAGATAAATATACTGTTGTAATATGGATTGAAGGAGATGATCCAGATTGTATAGACAGTATAATTGGTGGAGAAACTAAATTAAGTATGGTATTTACAGAAGAACACATACAACAAGAAGATGATAATACAGAAGAACCACCACAATCTGAATATTATTAATAAAAAGGAAATTTAATATGAGCAAAAAGGAAAAAAGAAGTTTAAGAAAAACAATATTAATTATAATTGTATTATTGTTATTTATAATATTTGCTGTTGCAACATATGCATGGTTATCAGTTCAAAGGGATGTAGAAATTACAGGGTTAAATGTAAAAATAGAGGTTTCTGAAAAACTGGAGATCTCATTAAATGGTGATGAATGGACAGATAAGATAGAAATAACAGATATGAATCAATTATTAGGAACAGCTGGAACAGGTCATCAGGCAAGAGCAGGAGATAATAACAACTATATACCAAACACTTTGATACCTGTATCTACTACTGGAACTATATCAAATGGATTTTTTGATATGGTAATAGGTGATTATGATGGGAAAAAATTAGAAAATATTAGATTATGCAATGAAGGCAATTTAACACAGGAGTATAATAGGGATCACCCTTATCTAGTTTTTGATCTTTATTTGAAAGACACTACACAAAATCCGGCTAGTATAGATCAAATATATTTAGATGCAGGATCATCTGTATTCGCAGAAATAGATGATGTAGGACTTGCAGAAAGTTCTAGAGTTGGATTTATTGCATATAACACAAATACAGCAGAATTAACAGCTTCTGGTGGAAGCGTTAGGGCTTTAACAGGAGGCTCTAATGATATTGCTGCAATATGGGAACCAAACTATTTAAGACATACACAGCATGTCGTAGAATCTGATTCAAGAGTAACATCAACATCACAGGAGATTCCTGCGTATGGATTACGAACATCTGCAGTTGGGGCAATAATTGAAAATGTAGAAGAGACAGGTTCAGGATATTTTGGAAGTGTAACTACAAATAAAATTCCTCAAGATTCCTCAACACATGAAACAACACAGCAAGCAACATTAACATGTACTGATGGAAGTACAACTTTTGGAATAAGATCTAATAGAATAACAAAAGTAAGAACATATCTATGGCTTGAAGGACAAGACCCAGATTGTGTTAATTTAGCATCTACAGGTAAAGTGATTAATGCTAATTTTAAATTTATAAAAGATATTGTAAATGCTCCATAAATTTAAGTTTTGGAACATTTTCATCACAATATATAGACAAAATAAATTAGTTTCTAGTATAATACATGTGTAGGAGGAAAAGAGAATGAATGAAATTTATAATGTTAAAGATTTACAATATGATGAGTTATTTGAAATAGAAGAAAAATTACAAAAATATATAAAAGAACTAGATGACGATTACAGAAAAACACAAAAAATGGAGGACAATAAATAATGGATAATGTTATAAAAAAGTTAGAAGATAAAATAAATATAGATAAAGAAATGTTGGCATTACTTCCTAGAAATAACAAAAAAAATATTGTAAAAACTTTGGACAAAATAGAAGAAACAAAAAAAATATATGAAGCTTGGCACGAAGAAATAATAAATGAAATTGAAAAAAGATTTCAGCAGATAGACAAAATACAGGAGAATCCAGAAATACAAAAACAACAAGAAAATTTGGACAATATGAATAGTGCATGGTTAATAATGAGTGATATAACAACATCATATGAAAAAATGGAGCTAGACAAGCTTGTATATGGGATAAATGGGTTTTATAAAAAGGACTTATCAACAGTAAATGGCTATATTTTTGAGTGTATAAAAAGATTTGAGCAAAGACAAATAAAATTAACAGCTGATGATTTTGTTTATAGTGAATATGCACATGAATATATGAAAGCGTTTTTTAATGGAATAAAAAAGGGAAATGTGTATTCTGAAGAAATAAAATCTACTTTTGAGAAACTTTATTTAAAATGTTCAGATATAATAACACATATTGCATTAAATTTTAGATATTTGTATCATAAAAATGAAAAAAATATAGAAAAGTCATTCAGACTCGAAAAAGAAAGTATTTTAGAGAAATTAAATTTGTCAGAAAAAGAGTTAAATAGTAAGTTTGAAGAGCTAAAAGCACAAATAAAAGATATTAAGTCTAAAGATGGAAGAAGTATTCTTAATAGATTTTTAAATGGTGAACTTATAGTTAACGATTATAAAGAAGATAATATAAATAGTTTATGTCTAAAAATGAAAGCAAATGATACCAAAATAAATGACGAATTTTATATAAATATAAGAAAATTAGGTAATGATTTACAAGAATTAAAAATGTTTTATGAATATAAATTTTTAGTAATAGATATAAAAAGAATATATGGTAAACAAAAGACTCAGGATAAAACAAAAAATAAAAAGAGCGATTATGATGTGAGATTAGAAGAAATTTCAGCAGCAGAAAAGAAATTATTCCAATTAAATGCAAATGTCGACACGAAAACAAATAAAATGTTTTTCTGGAAGAGAAAAAATGGTAACAAACAAATGCAAACACTTGAGAGAAATAATAAAATATTAGAAATAAGAGATTTATATAGAAAATTAGATGATGATATGATAAATAAGACAATATCAGAAAAAATAACAGATGCATCATCAATTTTAGATATATTGTTTTTTGCAGCATCATATTATAATTTTATAGCAAGAGATATAATAAAACATTTTCCGGAAATTGTTGAATCAGATATAAATAAATTGATTGATAAATTAAAAGAATTTATTAAAAATAAAAGATTTGAAGTAATAAATAATATCAATATAACAGAAGAAAAAGATATAGGAATAATAATAAAGGACAAATATAAATTATTTGGGTTGAATGTTAATAAAGAGGATCTTAATGAAGCAAACCTAGATAGTATTATTAATACTGTTAATACTATAGTAATTAGTAAAGACATAGAAAATACACAAATTTCTATAGATGATATAGAATTTATGTATAAGGCAAATAATTTATTAAAAGAATAAGGATGGAAAATTGAAATATCAGGTAGAACAAATTAGTAGAATGATTAGAATAGAAAAAAGAGTTAAGAAGATAATAACAATAATAGTATTAATAATATTATTGTTATTGTTTTTCGTTAATTCTGTAATGCTGTATCAGAGGATTCAGGGGAATAATGAATTGCCAAATTTTGCTGGTGTTTCTGTTCTAAATATAATATCTGGAAGTATGACTCCAACATTAAATATAAATGATATGATAGTAATAAAAAAAGTAAGTAATCAAGATATAAAACAAGGAGATATTATAACATTTAATAAGAATGGAGTAATAGACACACATAGAGTAATTTGGGTTGTAGATGACGAGGGACAAAGAAAATATAAAACAAAAGGAGATAACAACGAAATACCTGATGACGAGTTAGTAACATATAGTGAAATATATGGGAAACTAATTTTAAAAATACCAAAAATAGGAAAAATTGCAGAAGAACTACAAAAAAACAATGGGTTAATTTGTTGTGTAATTATTATATGTATTTTCATCATTTTAAAAAATAAAAAAGAAAAAAGAAAAGAAATTAGAAAAATAGAAAGAAAAAAATATGAAATAAAGAAGTTGAGAGATGGATAAAATTGTGACTTCATTAACAAAAATGTACAAAATAAAAAGAAGCGATTTTGGTTTTGAATGGAAAATAAAAAAGCAAGAATTAAAAAATTCTACAATGCGAAATAAGTTAGTAAAAACAGAAAGCTATTTCGCTTTATCGAAATAACTTGACATGAAATCAATATTGCTCTATAATTAGTATAGGTGATGTAAATGTTAAAAAGAGAAATGTATTTATCTAGAATAAGAGGTTTTTACGATAGTGACCTTGTGAAAATATTGGTTGGAATAAGAAGATGTGGAAAATCTGTAATATTAAAACAAATAATGAATGAACTAAAAGAAAAAGGGATCGATGAAAAGCATATTCTATATGTGAACTTTGAGTTTATAGAATTTGAGGAGTTGCAAGATTATAAAAAATTAAATACATATATTAAAGAAAAAATAGTAGATGATAAAAAATACTACGTCTTTTTAGATGAAATTCAAAAAGTAGAAAAATTTGAAGATGTAATAAATTCACTAAGAGCATCCATAGATAATATAAGTATTTTTATTACAGGCTCTAATAGTAAATTACTATCAAATGAATTATCAACTGTTCTATCTGGTAGATATGTATTATTTAATATTTATCCATTAAGTTATAAAGAATTTATAGAACTAACAGGAAAAGAAGCAAAATCTGAAGAAACTTTCTGGGATTTTGTTAAATGGGGAGGACTTCCTAATAGAACACAATTTACAGATGAAACTAATATAAAAGATTATCTTCATAGTGTATTTGATTCAATTATATTAAGAGATGTGGTAGAAAGATTGGGATTAAAGGACACAGTTTTATTTGATTTATTACTACAATATATTGTAGACATCACTGGGCGTCAATTTTCTGCGGAAAATGTTATAAACTTTTTGAAGAGCGAAGGAAAATCTATATCAACTGAAACATTATATATGTATCTAGATGCATTATGCAAAGCATTAATAATAAAAAAAATATATAGGTACGATATTCATGGAAAAGCAATTTTGAAGACTTTAAACAAATACTATATGACAGATTTAGGAATAGCTCAAATAAAAAACAATAATTTTGAGATAAACAAATGCTTTGCAATTGAAAATGTTGTATATAATGAGTTGTTGGAGAGAGGATATGATGTATATATTGGAAAAACAAAAAATGGTGAAATTGACTTTATTGCAACAAAAACAGAAGAAAAATTATACTTTCAAGTAGCGTATTTATTGGAAAGTGATAAAGTTCAAAATAGAGAATTTGGAGCATTTAAAGAAATAGAAGATAATTACCCTAAATATGTTCTTTCTTTGGATAGAGTAAATTTTTCTAGAGATGGTATAATTCACAAAAACATTATAGATTGGTTATTAGAAAAATGATTATAGAAATAAAATGTGCTAGAGCCCACAAAAAAACTTAAGATTTTATTTTTAGTATAAAATCTTAAGTTTTTTTGTGGGAAAAGTACCTGTAGCGATAGCTCATTATACTGTCATTGGTAATGTTTTGTATACTATTTTAAAGCATTTGAATTTGTCTAGTTCGTTATCGTCTAAGCAGTCTAGGTATATGTCTAGTTCTTGTAAGCTTTTGCAAGCTGTTATTATTGCTGGGTTCAAGTGTGATTCGAACATTAGCTCTATTGCAAGTTCTAGAGCTGCTAAAAAAGATGAATGTTCTTTTAATCTCATTAGTTTATATGCTTCTCTAAATCTAGCGCGTACAGGATGTTTGAATAGTGTATTAGGCAATATGTATTCTTTTTCTATTAGATCTGTTACTGAATCGTATTTAGTAGGGTTAACTTCGAACTTTTTCATAACTTCTTCAGATGTATATGGCAAATAAACTTTACTATCTTCTTCAGAAATAATAAGTGTATCGTTAGAATCTGAAGGGATTGAGACGTTTGTTAAAATATTATTATTTGAATAAGTTTCATTTGTTAAAGATACCTTATCTGATTCAGAATATATTCTAAAAGGATTATTTATATTAAAACTTATAATGTCACCACTTTTAGAAAAATTAGACAACTTAATATTGTCTGAAAAATCTATATTGCAATTTGTAGAAATTGTGAAAGTATTGTCGTTTTTTAATATCGTTAAACTTATAGATTTATTTACAAGCCTTAAATTCTGCTGTGTACTAGAAAAAGATGATGCATCTTTTCCTAAAAACAAGTGATATTCATTATTTGACACATATATATCATAAGTGTTTTCGTTTAAAGTAATTTCTAACAAATTTTCATCATTATTTAATGTTAAATTAAAAATATTTTCAGCTTTTTTTGCTCTAGAACGCTTAGTTGATTTTGTAGAAGTTGTTTTTACAGTTTCTTCTGAGTCCAGATTTTCAACCCTTTTTACTCTAGAACTTTTGGTTACTTTTGTAGTTTCCTCTGAGTCCAATTTTTCAGAAATTTTTTCTATTGAACTAGATTTTCTCATGTGTTAATCAGCCTCCCTTTAGTGTAAATTATATAATTTTATTATAGTTTGAAAAAGTGGAAAAATCAAGTATTTTAAGAGGATTTTGTAAAATATAATATAATGGTAATATAAAAGTAATATTTCTGAAAAATATGCTAAAAAAATGTCATATTTTACTTGTAGAAAAAAGGAGAAAAATTATTGAAAAAGGCAAACAATAAATAGAAAAAAAACGAATTTTTTTAGATTGTTCGCTTGTTTTTTAGAAAAAAATGTTGTATAGTCAAGAACATAGGAAATGAGAATAAGCAGATGTGGTTTGCCTCCGACAAGGAGGTGAGGCGTATGATAGAAATAAAAGCATTATTATTAATAATAAAACTACTTTTTGCTGGTCTTGTATCAGTAACTATCATTGCGTTTGCCTTAGTTATAGCCTTAGTTGTAATTATTAGCAAACAATAAAAACCAATAAAAAAACACATCTGTGAAAACTTTGACGAGTTTGATGTGTTTTTACATATATAATTCGGCAAACCACGTTTGTGGTTTCTTCATTTCCTATAATTATTATACACAGATTTTTAGGAAAAGTCAAATAAAATTCAAAATAAAATTCAAATGGTTAATTAAGAATCTATTAAGAAGAAAAAATGCCAACCAGTAAATTATGAATGTCGAGAATGCAAAGATTATTTGGAATATGCAAAAAAACAATTTGATCATACGACACAAGTTCTATTGAAATATCTTAAGCAAAATAGATGTTAGTATTACATTAAGAAAAACTAAATCGATTTTGCTTGTTTGCTATGTAAATTTTTCTGCGATTATATTATATTTTAATTTTATAATTCGCCAATATAATATAATGGTAATATAAAAGTAATATTTCTGAAAAATATGCCAAAAAAATGTCATATTTTACTTGTAGAAAAAAGGCGAAAAATTATTGAAAATGATACTGGAATATGATATAAATTAAAGAGTAAATTTGGAGGTATTATAAGTGAGAAATATATATAAACTTAGGAGAAAAATAAGAAATGTAATTTTACTTGGAATTATGTTATTAATTATGCTGGGCGTTTATTATAATGTCCTTAATTCGAGGGCTGAAAAAGTGCAGAAAATAACGGCTACAGCAGTCGATTTATATAATAATATAGGAAATGAAGAATTTGAAATTGAGGCAAGAGAAGTAAGTAGTTCTGAATATGAAATAGAATTACCGGATAATGTTAATACAAAACAAGTTAATTCATTTTATAAAATTACTAATGACCATTTACAAGATCAAACTTTAGATAAAAAGGCAGAGCCAAAGGAAGGAACAATAATAATAAGTAAAGAAGAATTGCAAACAAATGGTCTTATTTTTGCAGTAGATTATAATTTTAAAATATTATCTAAAAATGCTAGTGGAAAATGGGATAAAAAAGATTCTGTAAATATGACTGATACAGAAAGACAAAGTGTAGGATTATCTGAAGATGATGCCATTGTTACAGAAGGAACAGCAAAATTAAATAATGCAAATGGAGTAATAGATGAAAATACTACTGTATTATATAATAAAATACTAGAATATACAGATGAACAAAATGGTAAAAACATACAAGTTACAGGATATATGCCGAGAAATGCTATATTACAAGTTGCAGAACAAAATAGTGCAGAATTAGAGACAATTATCCCAGGAAAGAAAGTAGATGTTGCATATGATATAAAAGTGGTAATACCTATTACAAATGCAGATGGAACAACAAGTTACATAGAGGTCGAACCAGTAGCACATGAGGAAAAATATCAAGTATCAATACAGGACGCATCTGTAAATGCAAGTTCACAAGTATATCATATAAAAGATGACAATACAACAGAACAAATGCAAGTAGAAAAAATAGAAGAGGATACAGTAGTATTTAATGCAGATAATTTTTCTATTTATGCTGTTGTAAGTGATGAAGTGATGGCAGCAAATGAAGCAGTGGATGAAACAGCAGATGAAGGAATAGCGACACAGGCTAATACTGTGAATTATTTGGTACCAGGTACAGAAGGAGGCATTGAATTTGATAAACATTTTTTAGGAATACCTGATGTGGAAAACCGTTATACTAGAAGTGTAACATTTGTGAATAGTAAATCTGATATTCCAACAGAAGCAGAAGGACCATATGATGTGTCTGCTGCAAAAGACAATTCAATACAAGCATGGTTTACATCTACACAAGACTGGTTTACACAAAACACTGCGAAGATAAAAGATGTATATGTATATAGTGATAGTACAATATATGCAAATCCTGATTCAAGCTATTTGTTTTTCAGTCTGGGAGGAGCACTAATAGGAGATAGAAACACTGTAAGAATAAACAATATGTCATTACTTAATACAAGTCATGTGACTGATATGTCACATATGTTTGAAAGAACGGGAGGAGGCGACAGCTCTGTACTAACAAATTTAGATTTGGGTGATAATTTTGATACAAGCAATGTAACAAATATGGATAGCATGTTTAGCCAATGTGGAAGAGATGGAATGGTAAAATTGATTCTAGGAGATAAATTTGACACGAGTAGTGTAACCAATATGAGCTCTATGTTTCAAAGTTGTGGATATACAGCAATGGAAAGTTTAGATTTAGGAGACAAATTTGACACGAGTAGTGTAACCAATATGAGCTCTATGTTTTCTGGTTGTGGATATACAGCGATGGAAAGTTTAGATTTAGGAGACAAATTTGACACGAGTAGTGTAACCAATATGAGCTCTATGTTTCAAAGTTGTGGATATAATGCGATGACAAGTTTAGATTTAGGAGATAAATTTGACACGAGTAGTGTAACCAATATGAGCTCTATGTTTGCATATTGTGGATATACAGCAATGACAAGTTTAGATTTAGGAGAAAACTTTGATACAAGCAATGTAACAGATATGAGCTCTATGTTTCAAAGTTGTGGATATCATGCGATGACAAGTTTAGATTTAGGAGATAAATTTGATACAAGTAATGTAACAGATATGGATTTGATGTTTTACAAATGTGGATACGGAGAAATGACAAGCCTGGACTTTGGACCTGCATTTATAAATATAGCAGAAGAGAATGATAGATTTGCAATAGACTGTGGAAGTTCTGAAACAATAATTTATGTATCAGAAGCAATATACTACAATGAACACAACTTTAAACTAAATGCAGATGAAACGACAACGGCATCATACTATGACGAAGGAACACTAGTATTAAAATATCCGATATTTGAATGGGAAAAAATAGACGAAACAGCAGATGCTGTAAATAATACAGCAACAGTAACTTTTAAAGGAACAATGAAAACTTATGATAGAGATAAGAGTATTGCAAAAGGAACAATTAATGATACAGATTTTTTAAACAGCTTAAAAGTATATGTGAATGGAGCACAGGTAACAAATGGAATTACAAAAACTATTCTATCAGCACAGGAGATATATAGTGGGTCTAACCAAACAGGGGTACAATATACAATACAAGTAAAAGGATTTGCAAGTAATGCAAACCAAGTCAAAATACAAGTGCCAGAAGGAGTAATGAAAAACTCAAAGGGTTTTGGAATTCCACAAGTGGATTTTATAATGTATAACTGTTTGAAGAGTACGGCATCAGAGACTGGAAGTGCAAGTACATTCTTAGGAATAGAAGGAATACAAAGAAAGAACATAGAAAATGTAACATTCTTAGATAGTATATCTAAAGTACCATCGGGAGCTACAGGACCATATGATGTATCTGCACAAGGTGATAACTCGATTCGTGCATGGTATACAGGAAGTGGAGTAGTAAAAACAGTATATATAGCAAGTGATGATAAAATATATGCGAATCAAAATGCAAGCAATTTATTTAGATATATAGGTTATTCGAGCAATTGTACAAAAACAGAATTAATAACAAATATAGGATTACTTAATGTAAATAATGTAACAAATATGAGCTATATGTTCACATATTGTGGATATAGGAAAATGACCAATTTGAATTTAGGAAATAACTTTGATACGAGTAATGTAACAAATATGAGCAATATGTTTAACTATTGTGGAAGAATGGCAATGTTAAGTTTAAATTTAGGAAATAAATTTAATACGAGTAATGTAATAGATATGAGAATGATGTTTTATTTTTGTGGATATACGGCAATGACTAGTTTAGATTTAGGAAATAACTTTGATACAAGTAATGTAACAACAATGAGTTATATGTTTAACAATTGTGGAAGAACAGCAATGTTAAGTTTAGATTTAGGAGACAAATTTGACACAAGTAGTGTAACAACTATGACTTCAATGTTTTCTTATTGTGGATATACAGCAATGACTAGCCTAGATCTAGGACCTGCATTTACTAAAATAGCATCTACAAGAACAAATTTTGTAGCAAATTGTGGAAAAAATGGTCAAGCAATAATCTATGCACCAGAATCAATATACAATGATGAGACTCATTTCAGAATAAATTCATCTTCTACAACTAAAATAACATATTTAAGAGGAACAATAAATCCAAAATATAAAACAGTATGGACAAAAGTATCTAGCTCATATGGAACAAATGACACATTAAAAATAGTACTTAGAGGAACATGCGAGTATGAAGATTTAGCAATAGACGATATAAATTTAACACCTGATCAAATACATGTATATGTAGATGGAGTGCTAGCAGATGAAGATTCAGATTTTGCGTCAAATGGAGCAATAGAAAAACTACCAATCTCAAATAAGAAAGTGGTTACATATACAAGAGCAGATGGAACATCAGCTAAAGGCGTAGAAGTTACAGTAGAATTATCTAATTTTGAACAACAATTAAGACAATCTGGAAAAAGCTATATAGAATGGGCAGGAAATGTAGAATTAGTAATAGATGGTAGAACTTTATTAGAATCATATGGAAATGGAAACTTAGAAACATCTATAAAAGACGCAAGCACAAGAACATCAAATTTAAATGGAAGTATGTTTATAGATAAAATAAAACCACGTGTTCATTACGTGTACTCAACATCAGATATAGACAGAGTAAATGATGAGGTTGAAATAGTATTTGATATAACAGATAAATATTATTCTACTACAAGTCTTGCTTTATCTAGTTTAAATATATTAATAGACGGAGAAACTCCAACATGGGCAGAAACACAAGGAAAAGAAGGAATATATAGAGAATTAAGCTATATTAACTTATACAGAGATGCAAATGGAAATGAGTCAACTACAGGTGGAACAGGAAAGACATATATAGGAAGAAGATATACATTAACATTAAGTGGATTAGCACAAGAAAAAATAAAAAATGGGGATAATTATTTAGATTATAGTGGTATTATAACAATTGCTATACCAGCAGGAATAGGAACAGATAAATCTTCTAACAAGAGTAATGCAGCAACATTAACTGTAGGTGTTAATTATGTAACAGATAGTCAAGATCCAGATGACGTAGAAGGTGTTATAGTAGATACAGTAAAACCATTTGTAGAAAAAATAGAAGAAAGTACAGTATTTACAACAACAGACACAGGAATGAACACTTCAGCTACAGTGAAGATAAGAGTAACAGATAAATACTATAGCAGAACAAGTAGCATGAGTGATAGTACTTTACTAAATAATATGAAGGTGTATGTAAATGGATCTGTAGTAACAAGTGGAATAACAAAGGAAATGGTAGGACCAGGATTAATATTAGCGGAAATTAGAGAAACAGATAGTGGTATTACAACAGCAGAATATGGAATAGAGTACGAGATAAAGGTAACAGGATTTGCAAATAATGCGAATCAGGTAAAAATAGTGATACCAGAAGATGCAATGATAGATACATCGGGTAATGGTAATGAGGCTACACCGATAATTGTTTATAATTGTTTAAAAAGTACGTCAGCAGAAACAGAAAATACAAGTACATTTCTAGGAATCACAGGAATACAAAGACAAAATATAGAAAATGTAACATTTTTAGATAGTATATCTAAAGTACCAGAAGGAGCTACAGGACCATATGATGTATCTGCACAAGGTGATAACTCAATTCGTGCATGGTATACAGGAAGTGGAACAGCAAAAAAAGTATATATAGCAAGTGATGATAAAATATATGCAAACCAAAATGCAAGTAATTTATTTAAACTTATAGGTCGTGTAAGTTCATCATCAGAAGTAATAACAAATATAGAATTACTAAATACAAATAATGTAACCAATATGGATGCAATGTTTGACTCATTTGGATATACAAGTATGACAAGTTTGGATTTAGGAAATAACTTTGATACAAGTAATGTTACATCTGCAATACATATGTTTCATCAATGTGGATACAGCAAAATGACAAGCTTGATCTTGGGAGATAAATTTGATACAAGTAATATAACAAATATGTATGGAATGTTCGATAAATGTGGTTATAAAATGATGACTGAATTGAATTTGGGAAATAAGTTTAATACAAAAAATGTAACAAGTATGTATGCAATGTTTAATGAGTGTGGATATGAATCAATGGAAAAATTGATTTTAGGAGACAACTTTGATACAAGTAGTGTAACAAATATGGATTCAATGTTTAATTCATGTGGATATACAGCAATGGAAAGTTTAGATTTAGGAGATAAATTTAATACAAGTAAAGTTAATTCTATGCTACATATGTTTCATCAATGTGGATATAAGAGTATGAGAAGTTTAGATTTAGGAGACGAATTTAATACAAGTAGTGTAACTAGTATGTATGGAATGTTTGATAAATGTGGTTATGAAATGATGACTGAGTTAAATTTGGGGAATAAGTTTGATACAAAAAATGTGACAAGTATGTATGCAATGTTTAATGAGTGTGGATCTAAATCGATGACAAGCCTAGACTTAGGACCAGCATTTACAAATATACCAAGTGACAATTCGATATTTGTAGCAAACTGCGGAAAACAAGGAGAAATAGTAATCCATGCACCAGAATCAATATACAGTGATGAGCATAACTTCAAACTAAATGCAAACACAGATGATGCTGCAATAAACTATACAAGAGGAAAAATAAATCCAAAATACAGACCAGAATGGAAAAAGACATCAGTAAAACTAGTTCCAGAAACAGTAGATACAACAATAGACTGGGCAAATGGAAGAACAACTACTAAGAAAAAAGACAAAATAGAAATAACAATCCAAGGAATGCCACTTGAAAATAAAGGAAATGTAACAAATACTTTAACAACAAACAATATAAAAGTATATATAGATGGAGAATTAGCAAACTTTGTAACCAAAACATTAAGTAGAGCGAGTATATTAGAATATACTGAATTTTCATCAGATGGAAAAATGACAAAAACAGGAACTGGAGTAGAATATACATTAACATTACAAGACTTTGAAGAAAGACTTCGCCAGTCTGGAAAAAGCTTTACAGAGTGGAGTGGAAATATAGAAGTAGTAATAGATGCAAAAACATTAAAAGATGAATATGGAAACTCAAACTTTGAAACAAGTGTGAAAGACTCCGAAGAAGGAACAATAACACTAGATAGAACGACTGAAACAAATGAATTAATAGAAAGTGCACAAGGAACAGGCTTCTTAGAGAAAGAAGAAACAGGAAAAATGTTTGTGGATGATATAAAACCAGAATTCACATACATATATTCAGATACAGACATAAACTATGAAAACAAAACATTAACAGTAGATTTCAGTATATCAGATAAATATTTTGCAAGTACTAATATAACAAAAGATGATATACTAGTAGCAGTGGATGGAGATCAAACAGCAGACGGAAAAGTAACAAAAACATTAACAAAATTAGAAGATATAGAAATACAAATAAATGGACAGGCAAGAAAAATAGGGGAAAAATATAGACTATTAATAGAAAACTTGCAACAAGCAGAAAGCAATACAGGAGCAGACACTGCAAGAGACTTTAGTGGAATAGTAACACTTGCAATAAACTCGGGAATAGCAAAAGACACATCGGAAAATGAAAATAATGCTACAACAATAACAATAGGAGTAAATGAAGAGGGAAATAAAGATCAACCAGCACAGGAAGGGCAAATAGTAGATGTTGTAAATCCAGAATGGGTAATGGCAAATACACCTGTAATAGATAGAGAAAATGCAAGAGTTATACTAACATTAAATGGAACAGATAAATATCTAAATTTTGATGATAGTTATTTATTATTAGATAATATAGAAGTATATGTAAATAATGAACTAGCAACAGGAATAAGTAAATCATTTGAGGAAATTTCAGGAACAACAATTTATGATAGCCAAACAGGTGAACCGTATGGAAAACAATATGTATTAGTATTATCTAATTTCGCACAAAGAGAAAATGGAATAAAAGACTATGCTGGAGAGACAAAAATAAGAATATATGCACAAACATTAGTAGACAAATATGGAAACTTTAACGAAGAAAAAGAAATAAACCTAGGAGATTTAGAATTAATAAGACCAGTATGGGATAAGGCGGATGAAAGTACAGTATTTGAAACAACGAAAGATGGTCTAAAGGCATCAGCAACAATAACAATACAAGGAACAGATGCAAATTATAGTAAATCTACAAGTTTGGCAAAAGGAACAATAAATGATACAGAATTCTTAAATAGCTTAAAAGTATATGTGGATGGGGAAGAAGTAACAACAGGAATAACAAAGACAATAGAAGCAGCTCAAGTATTATATGAAAATGGAGCAACAAGTGGAAAAGAAATAGGAGTACAATATAAGATAAAAATAGATGGATTTGCAAGTAATGCAAGTCAAGTAAGACTCGGTATTCCAAAGGCATCTTTAATGGATGAGTCTGGAAATATGAGTAAAGAAAATAGATTTATAATGTATAATACTTTGAGTAGTACAGTAAACGAAGATGAGGGTAGAAGTACATTTCTAGGAATAGAAGGAATACGAAGATATTATATAGAAAATGTAACATTCTTGGATAATATATCTAAAGTACCAGAAGGAGCTACAGGACCATTTGATGTATCTGCATTGCAAGATGATTCTATTTTAGGCTGGTATACAGGAAGTGGAGCAGAAAAAACAGTATATATAGTAAGTGATGATAAAATATATGCAAATCAAAATGCAAGCAATTTATTTAGAGATATAGGTTCGGGAAATTGCACAAAACCAGAAGTTATAACAAATATAGAATTACTTAATGTAAATAATGTAACAAATATGAGCTATATGTTCGCATATTTTGGCTATCCAGCAATGACAAGCTTAGAGCTGGGAGATAACTTTGATACAAGTAATGTAACAGATATGAGTTACATGTTTGATTATTGTGGATATATGAGTATGAGAAGTTTAGATTTAGGAGATAACTTTAATACAAGTAATGTAACAAATATGAGAGCTATGTTTGCTGGTTGTGGTTATGCTAGAATGAAAAGTTTATATCTAGGAGACAAGTTTGATACAAGTAGTGTAACAGATATGAGTTATATGTTTGCTGAGTGTGGATATTACTCAATGACCAGCTTAGATTTAGGAGACAAGTTTGATACAAGTAGTGTAACAGATATGAGTTATATGTTTGCTCAATGT
>CALXJL010000031.1 GCA_944388615.1 uncultured Clostridia bacterium | reverse complement strand
AGCGATGAACGTATTGAAGAAATAGTAAATCAAAATAGTAAACCATTGAATCATAATGAAAATGAAATTGCAGGATACAGAGATGCATTAAATGAAATTCATTTACAATATGAAGAGATTGAATTTAGTGAAAATACAATATTAAGACTGCACGAAATAATGATGAATTATACAGCTAGCGAAGATGCAGGTCAATATAAAACTAATCAAAATTATATTATTGAAGAAGATAAGCAAGGAAATAGAAAAATGAGATTTAAGCCTTTAGATGCTAAAGAAACGCCCGAAGCAATGGAACAATTGGTATTAGCTTATCAAGATGCTTGTAATAACTCTAATATTAATCAATTATTATTAATACCATGTGTTATTCTTGATTTCTTATGTATACACCCATTTAGAGATGGAAATGGAAGAATGTCAAGATTATTAACTTTGTTATTATTATATAAAAATGGCTTTGATGTAGGCAAATATGTTTCATTTGAAGAACAAATAAATAATAGTAAAGGAAATTATTTTGAAGCATTAAGATTATCTTCTATTAATTGGTTAGAAAATGAACATAGTTATATTCCTTTTATAGAAAATTTTTTATCTACTTTATATATGTGTTATAAAGAACTAGATAAAAGGTTTAGTGTTGTAAATAGTAATAAAATTACAAAAAAAGCAAGAATAGAAGCTACAATATTAAATAATTTGACACCTATATCAAAAGCTGAAATATGTAAGATATTGCCAGATGTAAGTGTCACAACAGTTGAGGCTGTATTAGGAACAATGGTAAAAGAAGGATTAGTACGAATAATAGGAAGTGGAAGAAATACAAAATATATGAAAAAATAAAGAACAAAAATATATGGTATAGTGTAACTATAATGCAAGAAAAGATATTTAATAATGTAAAGAAAATATTAAACAGATTAAACAAGGAAAAAATAATAAAAACTGCATATAAAGGTATTTATTATATTCCAAAAACTAATATATTTGGAGAAGTGCCACTTGCGAATAGCAAAATAATTCAATATAAATATTTAGTAGATAAATGTGGAAATATGAAAGGATATATAACAGGTGCAAATCTATTTAATAAAGTTGGATTAACAACACAAGTTCCAAACATTATTGATATTGTCACAAATGAATGTAAAAATAATAATAAGTATACAAATAAATATTTAAATGTAATAATAAGAAAACCAAAAATCGAAATAAATAATGAGAACTATAAATATTTACAACTAATTGATTTAATAGAAAATAAAGATAATATTTATGTAGAAGTAGATAATATGAATGAGATAATATATAATTTTATTCAAGAAAATGATTTAAATTTTGAAAAGATTTTGAAATATTCACGAGAAACTAATAGCAAAACAGTAATTGAAAAAATAGTTATACTTGCAAGATAGGAGGATATATGAATTTACATTTAAATAAAGAATTATTTAGAGATATAATAGATACATTAAATACAAAAACAGGCATTGCTATAGATATTATAGAAAAAGATTACTATGTCTGTTTGATTCTTGAGGAGTTATCTAAAAAACAAAATGAAATTAAGGCGTATTTTAAAGGTGGAACAGCTGTATATAAAATATTAGAAAACATGAATAGATTTTCAGAAGATATAGATCTAACAGTAAAAGTACAGAAAAATATTACATAGAACCTTTAATATATAAATTAGCAAGTGATGATGAAAAGAGAATTATATGATATATCAATATTATTTAACAATGATAATTAATTATACAGAAAAGGTTGCATAAAATAACAAGTAAAACGAGTGAACTTTAGTAACATTTTATCATGAAAACTTTATAAAAATATGGCAATTTTTCTCGAAAGTATGGTATAATATAAAATATAGGAAAGGTTGTGATAAAATGCAAAGAGAAATAACAGTTAGAGAATTTGAAAATGCTGTTAATGCAGTTGATGACATAGAACCTATGATAGTAAAAAGAGAAAATAAAAAAGATTTATTAGTAATAAGTTTAGAACAATATCAAAAGGAAATGTTTTTAAGCAAACTTGAAAAGAGTAAAGAAGAATACGAAAAAGGCAAAGTTCATAATGCAAGAACCGTTTTCAAGGGGTTGAGAGAAGGTATATGAATTTTTGAAAAGCATTTGACATATAATAAAAAATATAGTATAGTTATATTTAGCTTAAGCAAGAGAATAAATCGAAGAACTTAAATGTTCACAGAGATATGTTGACCGCATATCTCATTTTTTGTGCAAAAAATAAAGGCAGTTGACCAGAATGCCTTTGATCAGTTTGGTGGTGTGAGAGGACACTGAATAAAATAATTATTCAGTTCCTACTCGATTACTAATCCTGAGAATTTTGGTTTTCATCATTTTTACTAGGTAACTTGTTTTGAAAAATATTGATACTCGTAGATACATATGATATAATAGCGAAAATATGCTAGAGAGGGAGTAAAAATGGGAGAATATAATGGGAAAATAAATGTATCAAAAGATACAATGCTATTTGTAGTAAATAGTGTATTTGGTCAGGATATTAAAGAAAGTACAACTAAAGAAATTTATGAATTTATTTACAGATTGGTATAATAATAGTCCACAGTATATGTTGGGTGGATATTCACCAATTGAATTTAGAAATCATTAAAAAATATTTTCTTTTAAGGAGACTAAAATATGGAAATATTGAAAGATAAAAATAATGGAAATTATATAAAAGATATAAATCCATTTGAAAAATACCCAAAAATAGATAATGATATAATTTCATTTTATATGCAATACAATCATTTAAAAAATATATATAGACAAGGATGGTTAAAGGTACGAATTGGAATAGAACATAAAGAAAAATGTGAATCAGTTGCAGATCATTCATTCTCAATGGCACTACTTGCAATTACAATGATAGAAAAGTATAATTTACCATATGATACTCTAAAGTGTATAAAAATGTGTATTATACATGAATTAGGCGAAATATATGCTGGAGATTATACACCATATGATAATATAACAAAAGAGGGAAAACATTTACAAGAAAAAGAAGCAATTCAAAAAGTTTTAGCTCCTTTAGACTTTGATAATGACTTTTTACAATTATGGGATGAATATGAAAAAAGAGAAACAAAAGAAGCAAAATTTGTAAAAAACTTAGATGAATTAGAATTCTTATTACAATCAGCTGCATATGAATTAGATACTTCTAGTTTTAAAAGAAGTATTGGAAATATTACAAATGAATATTGTAAAGAAATAGTCAATTCTTTAATTGACTTGACAAAGAATAATAAAAAGCCAAAAGTTGAGGGATAAAATAATTTTAAAATTTTCACATTTTCCTGAAAAAGTCATTAAGTGCTTTACTTTTTATTTTGTTCTATGATATAGTATATAAGATTGTTATATTTAAAAATATTATTAATATAGGTGGGGTTAAAAATGATCAATTTTTTAAAAGGAATTATTGTAGGTATAGGAGGTATTGCACCAGGCTTAAGTGGAAGTGTTTTATTAGTTATTTTAGGATTATACCAAAAAACAATATCAGCAATTGGAACACTATTTAAAAATTTTAAAAAGAATGCAATATTTTTATTTCCATTGTTTTTAGGATTTGGAATAGGTGTAATAATATTCAGCAAAATAGTAGACTTTTTATTAACTAATTACGAAATGTATACTAGGTTTGCATTTTTAGGATTAGTTATAGGAACAATACCTCTTTTTTATAAAGAAGTTAAAAAACAAGGTTTTGAAAAGAAGTATTATATATTTGTACTTATATCATTCATAATAGGATTTAGTTTATTTTCTTTTAATAAAAATCTATTTCCTACTATTACAAATCCAAATTTAGCTCAATCCGTACTTTTGGGTATAGCTGTTGCAGGTTCTTCAATAGTTCCTGGCGTGGATAGTGCAGTTATATTATCTTCATTGGGATTATATGAATTATATGTAAGTTCTATTGCTAATTTTGATTTAGCTGTTTTAATCCCAGCAGGATTTGGTTTGGTATTTGGTGCTTTGCTTATTTCATTTATTATAAATAAATTAATACAAAAATACTACACAGGTACTTTCTCAATAATATTTGGATTGTTTTTATCAATAATTCCAAATGTTTTAAACGAGAGCTGCGTAATAGGATTTAATATTACTACAGTTATCTCATTTATAATTATGATAATTGGTTTTGGAGTATCTTACTTCTTGGGTGATATTAAGGGAAATATAGAAAAATTAAAAAAAACAAAAAAATACATAGTAAAATTTTTTAATAAATCAACTACATATAATAATGTTAAAGATTAAGGCAAAAATAAATTTTGATGAGCTTTGAGGATGTTGAAGTGAGCAGTATAGTTTGAAAGCTATGCTGTTTTTTTATACTTCTCAATATACATATATTTTATTAATTAATTTATTTACAATTTTTTCATAGTTTAAGGAAAGAGTCTTTAAGAGATAATATGACATATATTAAGAATCTTCCTATTTAAAATCAAACTAAACAAAATCAAACTAAACAACAATTTTGTTTAGTACATTAAACAAAATTGTTGACAGATAGAAAAAGCTACGATATAATAAAATAAAAAAGGAGATCAAGAAAATTATGATTATTCGTGAAAAATATTTATCCCAGATTAGACCATTTTATGATCAAGATTTAATAAAAGTTATAATGGGAGTTAGAAGATGTGGAAAATCTGTTCTGTTATTACAAATAATAGATGAATTAAAAGAAAAAGGAATACAAGAATCTCAAATAATATATATAAACTTTGAATATGAAGATTATGCATTTATAAAAAATGATATGGATTTACATGAATTTATTAAAGAAAAGATAGTGAACAAAGAAAAATATTATTTGTTTTTTGACGAAATTCAAAATGTTGAACATTGGGAAAAGGCAATAAATTCATTTAAAGCATCTAAAAATGTATCAATATTTATTACAGGATCTAATAGCGATTTGTTATCTGGAGATCTTGCTACACATATAGCAGGGCGATATGTAAGTTTTAAAACTTATCCATTTACATTTAAAGAGGTATGTGAATTAAAAAAAATAACAGACAGAAAGGATCTAGAAGAAGCATTTGATGATTATATGACTTGGGGGGGAATGCCACAAAGATTTATGATGACAGACGAATTTCAAACAAGGACATATTTATCAGACGTCTATGATTCTATTTTAATAAAAGATATTATAGCAAGGTTTAATATAAAAGATTTAGATTTATTTAATAGAATAGTGGAATATATAGTTACAACACCATCACAAAACTTTTCTGCGGAAAGCTTATCAAATTACTTTGCAAATAAAGGTGATAGGGAAGTTTCAAAAGTAACCTTATATAATTATTTGGAATATATGACAAAAGCTATGATTATAAATAAGGCTGATAGATATGATGTTAGAGGAAAGAGGATATTAAATGGTAAATACAAATATTATTTAACAGATTTAGGATTTGGGCAAATAATGAATACAGGAAAAAGACCACAGTTAGGAGCATATTTAGAAAATATTGTATATAATGAATTGATATCTAGAGGATATGATGTTAAAATTGGTAATTTTGAAAATAAAGAAATAGATTTTATAGCAACAAAGTTTAAAGAAAAAATATATATTCAAGTAGCATATATTTTAACAGATGATACTGTTATTGAAAGAGAATTTGGAGCTTTTAAAGGAATAGAAGACAATTATCCTAAATATGTTTTATCAATGGATAAATTTGATTATTCACAAAATGGCATAATTCATAAAAATGTAATAGATTGGTTAGTAAAAATGTAAAATTCCAGACTTATCTGGAATTTTTATATTATATTGAAATTTTAAAAATTACATGTTATACTAAAACATGTAAAAATCTAACGAGAAAGGAAAATAGCATGGGTTTTTTTGAAAAATTAAAAAATGGTCTTAGTAAAACCAAAAATTCAATAGATGAAAAAATAAATAATGTATTTAGTAACTTTAGAAAAGTAGATGAAGAATTATTAGATGAACTAGAAGAAGTACTAATAATGTCAGATGTTGGAATGGAGACATCTGTACATATAATAGATAATTTAAGAACTAGAATAAAAAAAGAAAAAATAGAAAATGAAGAAGATGTAAAAAATGCACTAAGAGAAGAAATAGAAAAAATATTAGATGAAAATAAATGTGGACTAACTCTTGAAACGACTCCAACAGTAATATTAATAGTCGGAGTAAATGGAGTGGGAAAAACCACTTCAATAGGAAAAATTGCAAATAATCTAAAAAAAGATGGAAAAAAAGTTGTAATTGCAGCAGCAGATACATTTAGAGCAGCAGCAGTTGAACAATTAGAAATATGGGCAAATAGAGCAGGGTGCGATTTAGTAAAAAGAAATGAAGGAGCAGATCCTGCATCTGTTGTATATGATGCAATAAAAATTACAAAAGAAAAAAATGCAGATGTATTAATTTGTGATACAGCAGGAAGACTTCATAATAAAAAATATTTAATGGATGAACTTATAAAAATAAAAAGAGTTATAGATAAAGAATTACCAGATGCTGGAAAAGAAACATTAATGGTTATTGATGCAACAACTGGACAAAATGCAATAATGCAAGTTAAAGCATTTAAAGAAGCTGTTGATATTAATGGAATAATATTAACTAAATTAGACGGAACAGCTAAAGGTGGAGTTGTAATAGGAATAGTAAACGAAAATAAAATACCAATAAAATTTATTGGTGTTGGGGAACAAATAGAAGATATGGAAGTTTTTAATAGTAAAGATTTTGTACAAGCAATTATATAAAGAGGAAAGGGATGAGTACTGAAAAATGGAAAAAAAAACAAATAATAATGCTAATGAAGAAAATATAAAAAAGGAAGATTTAAATAATAACGAAAATATAACAACAGTAGAAAAAGAGCAAAATGATGAAAAAAATAATACACAGCAAAATGAAAAAAAAGTTAATAAATTTAGAAGAAACATGATGTTAATTGTATTTATATTAGCATTATTAATAGTGTATATTGCATTTAGAGGAAGTTATTTAGAGATATTAGGTATTGGAGAGAACTATACAGAAGTATTTTGGCAAAATGTAAAATATGCAGGAATAACAATGGCAGTAAATTTTGCATTTATTTATATACTTGTATATTTTACAAATAGAAGTATAAAAAAAGGATTAACAGTTTTCTTTAATCAAGAAAAAAAGAAAATGCCGAAATTAATGAATAAATCATTGGCAGGGATTATAGCAATTGTAGTAAGCCTTGCTACATCAGGATTAATTACTAATAGAGTAATGATGTGTATAAATGCAACTTCTTTTAATATCACAGATCCAATATTTAATAAAGATATAGGATATTTTGTAATGCAAAAACCATTTATAGAGTTTATAATAATATATTTGTTAGCTATAATGGTAGTATTAGCAATCTATACAGCAATTTATTACATAGTTACATTTAATAAATATTTTGATGGTATTGATAGAGAGACATTAAAAAATAGCAAATTTATAAGTCAATTATTAAAATATGTTATGATAATAGGTATATTATTAGCAGGGATAATTTATTTAAGTACTCAGAATATGGGAACAGACACAATGCTTGAGCTAGAATTAGGAACTTCAAGTGATACTGAAAAATATACAATATATGGTTCAGGATATACAGATACGCATATAAAATTATGGGGGTATAGAATTCTTTGTGTTGTTGTAATATATGCAGTATATAAAGCAATAAGAGAATTTAAGAAAAGAAATACAAAAGAGATATTAAAAAATATATTAATAGTACCAGTATATATGGTTGCTATGTTTATAGTGTTAGTTGGATATCAAAGTATATTTGTAGGGTCTAATGAATTGGATAAAGAAAAAGTGTATATAGATGAAAATATTAAAAATACACAAAATGCTTATGGAATAAATATAGATGAAATTAATTTAACAGATATGCAAGTATTAAATAATGAAATAGCTAATGCTAATGAAGAAACAATGGATAATATAGCAATAGTAAGTCAAAGTAATGTAATAAAAGATTTAAATAGTTCACAAACAAGTAAAGGATATTATACATATGAAAATTCACAATTACAAGAATATAATATAAATGGAGAAAATACATTAGTATATGTATCTCCAAGAGAAATAGATAATAGTGATGATGGAGCAACTTATACAAATAAAACATATGAATATACACATGGATATGGAGCAATACTTACTTCAGGTGTTAGTACTTCAGAATCAGGTAATTTGGAACATATGCAAAAGTCTTTTGATACAAGTAGTTATGCGGTTAATGTAAATGAGCCAAGAATATATTTTGGAATGAATACAGATAGTACTGTTGTAACAAATTCAAGTAATAAAAAGGAATTTGATTATCCAATATTAGATTCTGGAGATATAGAAAATGCAGAAAATAGTTATAATGGAAAAGCTGGATTAACATTAAATTGGTTAGATAGACTTATTTTAGGTATAAAAGAAAAAGATCTTAAATTAGCGTTTTCTAATAGTGTAAATAGTGAAAGTAAAATTATAACGAATAGAAATATAATAAATAGAGCAAAAACTATAATGCCATATTTAGTATATGATGAAAATCCATATATGGTTATATCAGATGAAGGAAAACAAATATGGGTATTAGATGCTTATACAGTTTCTAATGATTATCCATATTCTCAAAAAACAACTATTAGAGCAAATGGAAATAGGCAGGAAATTAATTATATAAGAAATTCTGTAAAAGTTTTAATAGATGCATATGATGGTACAGTACAATTTTATATAACAGATAGAACAGATCCAATTATAATGGCTTATTGGAAAGTATATCCAACATTATTTGAAGATTTAGATGCTACAATACCTGAAGATATTAGTAAACATTTTATTTATCCACAATTTTTATATGATATACAAGCGGAAATATTAAAAACTCATCATAATGTTCAAACAGAGGTGTTATACAGAGGTGATGATATATGGGCAGATGCAACTCATAATACTAATAAAACATTGTCTAAAACAGGAACAGATTTGGATTCATATTATACAATGGTAAAAACAGTAGAAAGTGATGAGGCAAAATTAGGATTAGTAAAATTATATACTCAGTATGATAAACAGAGTTTAACATCTTATCTTGTTGGAAGGGTTGAAAATGGTAATTTAAATTTGAAGTTATATAAGTTTGCATCAGATAGTAATGTTCTGGGAACTATGCAATTAGATACCCAAATAGAACAGGATGAGCAGATATCAAAAGAAATTCAGTCTTTATATGTAACAGGAACTAGAATTATAAGAGAAATGGTAGTAGTTCCAATAGATAATACATTATTGTATGTAGAACCAATTTATCAACAATATATTAATGAACAAGATGCACTTCCAACTCTTAAAAAGGTTGTTGTTGCAACAGGAAATAGGGTCGCAATCGGAGATAATTTGGAAGCTGCATTACAGAATTTATTATCACAATCAGCTGTTGTAAATATTGAAGTAGAAAATACAGATGATATAGATGGTTTAATTCAGGCAATAATAAAAGCTAATAGTAATTTAACAGAATCTAATGCAAGTAATGATTGGGAAATGATGGGTAAAGATATAACTAGATTACAGAGTTTGATACAAGAGCTGGAAAATATGGTAAAAGAAAATGAGGAAAAGTCTGAAAATAATCAAGATACAAATGATTCTTCACAGACAAGTGATGAAGAGGCTGATGGGTTAATAGATTTTTTCTTGAATAATGGAAATAATGAGAATAATGATAATACTGGAGATACCGAAAATACTATTAATGATAATACATAGAATAAAATTTGAATATTTAACCATCCTATTAATATAGGGTGGTTTGAATGTTTAAAAGTAAAAAAGATATAGAGATAAAATTATTAAAACAAATAGATAAGTTAAATTATGCTCTAACAAGAAATAATGTGATAGAGTTAGTAGATTTAATGGGAAATAGAAAAGAAATAATAAAGAGGAATCTTATATCAGGTATATTTAGAGGAATAGGAATTGGTATAGGTGTAACAATTATAACTTCTATAATTATAGTTATTTTACAAAAAATAGTTACTCTAAATATACCGATAATAGGAGAATATATAGGTGATATTGTAGATATTGTTCAAAAAAGTAGATAAATGTAAGAAATAGATGAACTAGTGTAGAAAAAATTGGTAAAATGGTTGAAAAATACCATAAATTGTAGTATAATAAATATTGTGATATAAAGAGAAATTAAATAAAGTAATAATGAATATACTAGAAAAAGAAGTAGAAATAGGAGGAGATAAAATGGATAAAACATTTATATTTGGTCATAAAAATCCAGATACAGATTCAATATGTTCAGCAGTAATTATGGAGGATTTACAGAAAAAATTAGGAATAGAAGCGGAAGCAACAAGATTAGGAGACTTAAATAAAGAAACTTCATATGCTTTTAAATTTTTAGGTATAGATCCACCAAGAAAGATAGATAAAGTTGAACCAGGTAGTAATGTTATATTAGTAGATCATAATGAGTTTTCACAGAGTGTAGATGGAATAGAAGAAGCAAATATAAAGATGTTTGTGGATCATCATCGTATATCAAACTTTAGAACATCAGAGCCTTTATTTGGATTTACACAACCAGTTGGATGTACAGGGACAGTACTATATACATTATATCAAATGAATAATATAGAAATAACACCCAAAATAGCATCTTTAATGTTAACTTCAATAGCATCAGATACATTATTATTTAAATCACCAACATGTACAAAACAGGATATAGATGTTGCTAAAAAATTGGAAAAAATTGCAAATATAGATATAAATGAATATGGAATGGATTTATTAAAAGCAGGAACAGATTTAAGTGATTTAACACCAGAACAATTAATAAATGTAGATGCTAAAGACTTTGAAGTAAATGGAGTTAATTTCACAATAGCACAAATTAATACAGTAGATATAGATGAAGTATTAAAAAATCAAGATGCTATAGAAGAAGCAATAAATAACGAGATAAAAGAAAAAGGACTAGATTTATTTGTATTTGCAATAACAGATATACTAAACAGTAACTCAGAAATAATAGCATTAGGAAAAAGAACAGACATTGTTGAAAAAACACACAAATTAGAAAATAATAGAGCCTTTTTAGAAGGAGTGGTTTCAAGAAAGAAACAAATACTTCCATTAATTAATAACAATATATAAAAAAAGAAAAATGTCCAATCCAGGTGTGTTCCGGATTGGACATTTTGTCCACTATGCTGGTTCTACATGGACAATTGTTTTGTATACTTTATCTAGATTTGAGACTGTAAGTTCTAAATCATCTGCTAAATTGTGGCTATCAAATGTACTCATATTTCCATCCACACTAATTGTTATAAAAACCATATATTTATCTCCAACAGGTGTTGACGAAATGTTGTTAACATTTTTTATATTATCATATGTGTGTATTATATCTAAAATAATATCTTTTGTATTTTCATCTATTGATATATCCATTAAAATATTATAACTTTCAATAAATATTTTAATTCCAGAGTAAAATATCCATCCAGAAATCAATATTCCTACAATTCCATCAAACCAATATATACCTTTTAATGCAAGTAAAGTAGATATTAATGTGCATGTTGTTAAAATGCAGTCATTTCTGTGATCTTGCATATTTGCTTCTAGAAGAATGCTTTTATTTGTCTTGTATATACTTCTAGCGTAAAAAAACAAAAATAGTTTAGAGCAAATTGTTATAATACATACAATTATTAACATCCAAGAAAATATTAGTTGACTTCCATTAATAAGGCTGATAAAAGAATCGTATAGTAATTTGGCTGAAACGATAATCATTGATAAACTAATAAATAGAGAGAAAATATATTCAGCTTTACCATGTCCAAAATTATGATCATCGTCATTTGGTTCACTTGCAATTTTATTTCCTATAAAGGTCATTAATGATGCGAAAATATCTCCAGCGCTATTTATACTATCTGCAATCATAGCTTGACTTTTACTTGCAAATCCAATTAGTGCTTTTATGATTAATAAGAATATATTCCCTATAATTCCTAGAATTCCAACCTTTTTTATTTGTTTGTTTTTATCCATAAAAGTACGCTCCTTTTATTGTAAATATATATGTGATAAAATTTATTATATTAATAAAAAAATATAATGTCAAATAAAAAATAAAAAATATGTATTGACAAATTATGTAAAACGTGTTAACATAATAAATGTAACAAGGGAGTAGTTAGTATATTCCAAAAATATATAGTAAAATCAACATTCGGATTAAAAATCCTGGTTTTACTTTAAATAATGAGACTTGTTATATATGTAAGCAGTACATATATCTACAAGTTTTTTTATATTCTAGATATTAAAAAAAGAAGGTATATGTAAATTTGTTTACATATGCCTTTTGTCATAAGGAAAAGTTAAGAATTAAAAAAAAGGAGTATTTATATGAGTAATGAAGAAATAAAGAAAAATGAAGAAAGTGTAGAGTCAGACATGGAGAAAAAAGTGTATTACACTTTTGAGGGACATCCTAGGACTGACTTTGGAGGAGTAGATCATTATACAATAGAAGTAACTAAAAGACAACGAGAACTAATTATGAGTGGGCAATTAAATCCATTTAAAATTTATGATAAACAGGAAAGCGAAAGAAGAAAAAGATATGAGGAAAGAAGAAAGAGATATGATGAAATAATAAATGATAATGCCCCTGAAATGGACAATTGGGAAGAAGTTCAAATAAAGAAAAGATTAAAGACAACAAAAAGAATTAAAATTTTACATGATGAAGGTTTTATTAATGATGAACAAGCAGAAATAGAAACAAGAAATTATTATGAAAGATTAGAGGCTAAAACAAGTACAGATCCCGAAATGGAACGAATTGGAACAGTTAAGTGGGGAGATGGAAGCATAGAAAAAATGACAAAGAGAGAAGCTATGAGTAGAAATTTAATTAATGTTAAGGATATTAGTGAAATGTTTATACAAAAGGGATGGAAACCGGATGTAGATACTAAAAAAGGTAAAATTTCAATAGGATCTATAAAAAAAGCCATTCAAAATCTGATAGGAAAAGATAGAGATTAAATATAATAAAAAGGGAGGGAATAACATGTTAACAAAAGCAAAAGCATTATATCAAGTAAAATTAATTTTAGATTATTTACCAGAAGAAGAATATAGACAGATTCCACAAGAAATGATAGATTATATAGAGGAGAATCTTGAATATGATGAAAATATTACTATAAATCCTAATATTCCATTAGAAGAGCAAAAAATAGATAGTCAAACTTACAAAATATTGGAAAAAATAGTTGAAGAAACTGAAAAAGAAAGTAAAAAAGTTTATAATGATGAAATTGCTATGTATGTAAAAAAGGTAAAGGAATCTAATCAAGAATTTGATACAAATATGGAAAACATAAAGTTAAAAAAGTTAATAGATCTATTACAAAAGGAAAATAAAAAAATACCAAAGGCAAAAGATTTATTACAAGAGTACAAGAGTCAATTAAAAACCAAAGATAAAGAAATAATAGAACTAAAAAATCAAAATGAGGAATTAAAAAATATGCTTAATAAAATTCCAAGAGTAATAAAGAAAATCTTTATTAAATAATTTTTATATAAAATATGAAAGGATTGATTAATTATGAAAAATAATAGATTATGGATAACACCAAATAATGACTTAGAGGCACAAACAATAATTGAAATGTTAAGAAGAGAAGGAGAAAAATTTGAGATTACAGCTCAAAATTGGGGAGCGTCATGGGACAAGTTAGAGGAAGAAATAAAAACTAAAATAGAAAAAGCTAAAGAAAATGGTGAAGAGGTTTATGGTATAGAATTACAAGGCGATTCAAATGGTGGAATTAATGTAGACCATCATATTTATGGTGAAGATGATAGAAGTAATTCAAATTCTTCAATAGAACAAGTTGCTGAAATTTTAGGAGTAGAACTTACACTAGATGAACAATTTGTATCTGCAAATGATAAGGGATTTATACCTGCAATGGAAAAATTGGGTAAAGAGTTAGGAATAAATGAAAATGATTTAAAAGAAATAATTAGTAATATAAGAATGAGAGATAGATTAGCACAAGGAGTAACAATGGAGCAAGAACAACAAGCTCAAGAAGCTGTTGAAAAGTTAGGTGAAATAAAAGAAAAAAGAGAATATATAGCAATGGATCTACCTCATTCAAAAACATCAACAGTTACAGATAGACTTTATGGAAAATATGATAATTTACTTATTACAAGTAGTGATGGAGAAACAAACTTTTATGGAACAACAGAAATAATAAATATTTTAAATGAAAAATTCCCTGGCGGTTGGTCAGGAGGTCAACTAGATCAAGGTAGCGGTTTCTGGGGAGGATATGCAGACCAAGATGCCATAAAGGCTACTGTTGCAAAAGCAATTGAACAAAATGAAAATACAAATAATCAAGAAGATGAACAATCTAGATAACTTACATAAGCAAAAAGCTCTTGTTTAGCAAGAGCTTTTTTGCTGTAACAGTAAGAAAAAATAAATGTAAATATTTTAAAATTTATATTGACATAATTGTAAAAGCAGTATATAATAGATGGGCATGTGATAGCGATGAAGTAGAATGTGGCTACAACCCTAGGGAAACTTAAGGTTGGAGGGAACTTCTATGGAGTATGTCGTGGCATAGACCAGGCGGTAAGTTTTATATAATTAAGCACTTATCCCAAGATAATCATGCAAACTTGGGCTTTTATATTGGTAGTAGATGAAACACCAGGGTGCGTTTAAAGCTTTCCGAAAATATACTAGAAAATTTATTGATTCTAGTAGGTCAAAAGTAATTAGAGAGCCTAATTACGAAAAGATTATATTATTAAGGAGGGAAAATTACATGGCAACAAAAACAAATGCTGTAACAAGTGAAAAAATTAGAATAAGACTAAAAGCTTATGATCATGTAGTTTTAGAACAGTCTGCTGAGAAGATAGTAGATACTGCTAAAAAAACAGGAGCAAAGGTATCAGGTCCTATTCCACTACCAACACAAAAAGAGATTATAACAATATTACGTTCTCCACACAAACATAAAGATTCAAGAGAACAATTTGAAATGAGAACACATAAAAGAGTTATAGATATTCTTTACCCAACACAAAAAACAGTAGATAGTCTAATGAAAATAGATTTACCAGCTGGTGTTGATATTGAAATAAAATTATAATTAACTAATGATGTATTAAAAAATTAAATAAAATCAAACCATGCTAACCATAGATGTTAGCCAATAGTTAGGAGGAAATATAGAATGAAAAAAGGAATAATAGCTAAAAAAATAGGAATGACTCAAATATTTGATGAATCAGGAAAAGTTATTCCAGTAACTGTTGTTGAAGCTGGACCATGTGTTGTAGCTCAAATAAAAACAGTAGAAACAGACGGATATAATGCCGTACAATTAGGATTTGGAGATGTTAAAGAATCAAAATTAAATAGACCAGAAAGAGGACACTTTAAAAAAGCAAATGTAGCTTTAAAGAAACATTTAAGAGAATTCAGATTAGATTCATTAGAAGGAATCAAAGTTGGAGATGAAATTAAAGCAGATACATTTGAAGCTGGAGAAAAAGTAGACATCCAAGGAAAAACAAAAGGAAAGGGATTCCAAGGTGTTATAAAAAGACATGGTCAATCAAGAGGACCTATGGGACATGGATCAATGTATCATAGAAGACC
>CALXJL010000030.1 GCA_944388615.1 uncultured Clostridia bacterium | reverse complement strand
CAATTGCTAAAATTGCAGATAAAATTAGTGGTTATTTTGTCCCTACAATTATAGGAATAGCTATTGTGTTTTTTGTTTTATTTTTTATTATTACAAGAGATATTTCATATGCAATTAATACTTTTGTAACGATTTTAGTAGTAGCATGTCCATGTAGCTTAGGACTTGCAACGCCACTTGCAATAGTTATTGCATCAGGAAATGCAAGTAAAAAAGGTATATTAATAAAAACAAGTGAGAGTTTAGAAAATGCACATAAAGTAAAGACTATATGTTTTGATAAAACAGGAACATTAACTAAAGGAAAACTTACAGTTTCAGAGTTATATAATTATAGTAATTTAGAAGAAAATGAAATACTAAAAATTATTGCTAGTATAGAAAATAAATCTGAACATCCAATCGCAAGAGCAATTGTACAAGAGGCAAAAGGAAGAAAAATAGAAATAGAAAAAATAACAGAATTTAAGGCATTACCGGGTTTAGGAGTTTCTTCCCAATATAATGGAGAAGAATATTTTATAGGAAACAAAAAATTAATGATTGAAAATCATATTAAGATTGATAATGAAGATGATGAGTTGAAATTAGAAAAAGAAGGAAATAGTATTTTATTTTTCGCAAATAAAAAAGAAATAATTGCATTAATTGGAGTTAAAGATGTTTTAAAAGATAATGTTATTGAAGTTATAAATAAGCTGAAAAGTAGAAATATAGATATTGTTATGCTTACAGGAGATAATGAAAATACAGCAAAAGTCATAGCTGAACAAATAGGTATAGAAAAGGTTATTGCAAATGTACTACCAAAACAAAAATCTGAAGAAATAAAGAAATTAAAACAAAATGGAATAGTTATGATGTGTGGAGATGGAATAAATGATAGTGTTAGTTTAGTGGCTGCAGATATTGGAGTATCTATTTCGAGTGGAACAGATATAGCAATGGATAGTGCAAATATAATATTAATGAATGATAATTTAGATAAAATAAATGATTTAATAGATATTAGCAAAAAAACAATTAAGAATATAAAAGAAAATCTATTTTGGGCCTTTTTCTATAATATTTGCATGATACCTATTGCCTGTGGATTATTCACAGGATTTGGAATTGTAATGAATCCAATGATAGCAGCATTTGCAATGACTATTAGTAGTTTAACAGTTGTATTAAATGCTTTAAGATTAAAAATATAGAAATAAATTATATAACAAAGGAGCAAGTTTCTATGTCATATATTGAATTTAAAGATGTTGTAAAAAAATATAAAATGGGTGAAGTAACAATAAGAGCTTTGGATAATACAAATTTTAGTATAGAAAAAGGAGAATTAGTTGTTATAGTAGGGCCAAGTGGCGCAGGAAAAACTACTGCATTAAATATATTAGGTGGAATGGACAAATTAACATCAGGAAAAGTATATGTAGATAATAAAGAAATTTCAAAATTAAATAATAGACAATTAATAACATATAGAAGAAATGATATTGGATTTGTGTTTCAATTCTATAATTTAGTACAAAATTTAACAGCTAAAGAAAATGTGGAACTTGCAACACAATTATGTAAAGATGCTTTAAATGTTGATGAAATCTTGGATAAGGTGGGATTATCTAATAGGAAAGATAATTTCCCAGCACAACTTTCAGGAGGGGAACAACAAAGAGTTGCTATAGCAAGAGCAATTGCTAAAAACCCAAAATTATTACTATGTGATGAACCAACTGGAGCATTAGATTATAAAACAGGAAAAAGTATATTAAAATTATTACAAGATATGTCCAGAAAAGAAAATATGACAGTTATAATAATTACACATAATGGTGCTATTGCCCCAATGGCAGACAGAATAATACATTTTAAAAATGGTACTGTCGAAAAAATAACGGTAAATCAAAGTAAAGTTTCTATTGATGATATTGAATGGTAAAAAAAAGAAAGGAATTTTTAAAGACGTATGAAAAGATCGTTAATAAAAAATAACTTTAAATCAATAAGTAGAACCAGAAGACGTTTTATATCCATACTTGTTATGGCTTTTTTAGGAGTGGGATTTTATTCAGGTCTAGTTGCTTCAAGTCCTGATATGTTAGATAGCCTAGATAGGTATGTAGATGAAAATAAAATGTTTGATATTAGTGTGGTTTCAACATTAGGACTTACAGATGAAGATTTACAAGAGATTAATAAAATAGAAGGAATAGAGCGTGCTGTAGCGATTCAAACTAAGGATTCTATGGTACAATTTGATGGTGCGGAAAATGTATGTAAAGTAATTGAATATAATGAAAATATTAATACTCCATATTTAATATATGGAAAAATGCCTGAAAACTCTAATGAATGTTTAATAGATGAGGGATATTTTATGGATGATAATTATGAAGGGGTTATTGGGCAAAAACTGATCCTTGATAATAACGATAAAAATGAAGATGATAGTGATATATTTACTAATAAAGAATTTACAATTGTAGGAATTGTAGAATCACCTCTTTATATCTCTTCAGAAAGAGGTAATACATCTATTGGAAATGGAAGTATATCATTTTATACATATGTAAAAGATGATGTAATTAATATGGATGTTTATACAGATATTTATATTACTGTAAATGGTGCAAAAAATGAGATAACAAATAGTGATGGATATCTGGAATTGGTAAATCCTGTAATAGCAAAACTAGAAAATATAAAAGAACAAAGAGAAGAAGCAAGGTATAATAACTTAATAAATGAGGCAAATGAAAAATTGGCAGAAGCGCAAAAAGAATATGATGAAAAAAAACAAGAGGCGGAAAATGAACTTTTAGAAGCAGAAAAACAAATAAATGATGCTAGAACACAAATTACTAATTCAGAAGAAGAATTAAATAAATCAGAAAAAGAATTGAAATCACAAGAATCTAATATGCAAAAGCAATTTAAAAGTGCGGAACAACAGATAGAACAGGCAGAAAATGAATTAGAAGCTAAAACACAGGAATTGGAAACTGGAAAACAAGAATTAGAACAAAATAGAATTATAGCAAATGAAAGTATACAGAAATTGAATGAAGGTATAGCATCTACTAAATCTGGAATAGAAGAATTAGAAGAGCAAAAAAAAGCCATGGAAGAAAGTGGCTTAGATACAACTCAAATAGATGCTACTATTAAAGAAACAACTCAAACTTTACAAGGACTGGAATCACAAAAACTTCAAATTGAAAATGAAATAAAAGCAGCAGAGGAAAAAATAACAACAGGGGAGCAACAATTAGAATCTGGAAAACAGGAATTACAATCTCAAAAAAGCAAGCTAGAAAGTAGTAAAAAAACAGCAAATAGAGAAATCGCAAATGGAAAACTAGAAATTCAAAATGGAAGACAAGAACTTGAAGATGCTAAGAATGAAATTCAGACAAAAGAATTAGAATATCAAGATGCAAAAAAAGAGGTAGAAGAAAAATTACAAGAAGCACAAATAGAATTAAATGATGCTAAAGATGAAATAGGAAAAATAGAAAAAGCAAAATGGTATATACAGGATAGATTAGACAATACAGGATATACAAATGTTTTTGATGCTATACAAACAATGTCAAATATATCTAAAATGTTTCCTGTCATATTTTATTTAGTAGCAGTTCTTATAAGTTTAACATCAATGACAAGAATGATAGAAGAAGAAAGAACAGAAATAGGAACCTTAAAGTCACTAGGATATAATAATTTTCAAATAATTTCTAAATATGTATTATATGCTTTTTTAGCTTGTATAATAGGTGGAATAATAGGTATGAGTGTTGGCTTTTACTTATTACCTAATATTGTATGGACATTATACTCAATTGTATATACAATACCAAATTTCTATGTGTCATATAGATTAGAGATAGGTTTATTAGGAATTTTGTTCGCGTTTTTATGCATAGGAGGAGCAACAATTATTGTTTCATATAATGAACTAAAAGAATTACCAGCTATTTTAATGAGACCAAAACCACCAAAAAATGGGAGAAAAATAGTCCTAGAAAGAATAGGTTTTATCTGGAAAAGATTAAAATTTTCTGAAAAAGTTACTGCAAGGAATATATTTAGATATAAAAAAAGAGCTATAATGACAGTTGTAGGAATTGCAGGTTGTACAGGTCTTATGCTTACAGGCTTTGGAATAAGAGATTCAGTTATTGATATTCCAGATTTACAATTTACTAAAGTATTTACATATGAATCATCAATATCCTTAGCAAATACAGAAGGGCTTCAAGATCTAAAAGAATATATGGATGCAAATGAAAATATAGAAAATTATGTTGAAACATATATGGCTACAGGAAGTCTTAAAAAAGATGATTCAAAAAGTTATGATGTAACAATGTTTATACCAGATGATAATGAAAGCTTTGATACTGTGTGTAATTTAGTAAACATTTCAAATAATGAGAAAATAAATTTAGGGAATAATGGTGTTGTTATTACAGATAAAGTAGCTGAGTTTTTGAATGTAAAACCAGGTGATGAAATAACATTAATAGATAGTGATGATATTGAATATAAAGTTAAAGTTGATGCTATTGCTGAAAATTATGTTTCACATTATGTATATATGTCAAAGGAATTTTATGAAACTAATATTAAATCATATAAAACTAATATGTTATATGTTAATACAAAAAATGCAGAAGAATACAGTAGTCTTTCAGAAGAGGTGTTAAAAATTGATGGAGTAACTTCTGTAACAATGGTATCTACATTATTAAAATCTATATCAGATATGTTAAATACTATGAATTATATTGTAGTAGTACTTATTATTTCATCTGCTTTGTTGGCATTTGTGGTACTATATAATTTAGCTAATATAAATATAGGAGAAAGGCAAAGAGAAATTGCAACATTAAAAGTTTTAGGATTTTATAATAAAGAAGTAGATGATTACATAAACAAGGAAAATATTGTTTTTACAGTAATAGGAGTAATTATTGGATTGATTTTTGGTGTTGTTTTAACGAATATCTTGATTGCTAGTATTGAAATAGACAATCTTAGATTTACAAGAAATATAGCTTGGACAAGTTATGTCTATTCTTCAATTATAACTATATTATTTTCTCTTATAGTTAACTGGATAATTCACTTTATTTTAAGAAAAATAGATATGATAGAAAGTCTAAAAAGTGTAGAATAGCAAAAATATCGAAGAAATGGGAAGATGATAGAATGAAGAAAATATATATAATTTTGACTCATACAGGAACAGCATTATCTAAAGTGATTAAGAATTATACAAAGGATGAATTTTCACACGTATCTATTGCATTAGATGATGAATTAAAACAAATGTATAGTTTTGGAAGATTAAATCCATACCATCCTTTTTGGGGAGGATTTGTACATGAATATATAAATAAAGGTACTTTCAAAAGATTTTATAAAACAAAAGCAAAAGTATATTATTTAAATGTAACAGAAGAAAAATATAGAATTATAGAAAATACTATTAAAAAAATAGAAAGAGAAAAAGAAAAGTATAAATTTAATGTAATCGGATTATTTGCTGCAGGATTTCATAAGAAAATAGGCAAAGAAAAATCTTTTTATTGTGCAGAATTTGTAAAATATGTAATAGAAAAATCTGGAATAGATCTAGAAATACCTGAGGTTGTAAAACCAGAGGATTTTAAATATATAGAAGATTTACATGAAATTTATACTGGACTTTTAAGAAAATATGAAAAACCAAAAAGAAAATATAAAATCACGTTTTTGGAAAAAGCAAGTAGCTTTTAAACTTTATTTGATATAATATGTAAAGATAAAAACACAAGACTAAACAAAGGAGGGAAAAATGTTAGAAATATACTAGCATTGAAGAAAAATGGGAATGTCAATAGAAGAATATAAAAAAATAGTAAATGCATCATCAGGAAAAACTAAAAGTCCAGATAGGCAAATGCAAGGAAGAATAAATAGATTTTTAGGAGAGAATTTCGAAAATAGAGTTACAGATATATGTTCATATTATGAAAGAAAAAACTTAGCAAAAATAGAGAAAACTCCTGAACCCATGAAAATAATACAACATATAGAAAATGGACATTTTGAATCAATATTTACAAAAGCTGCACAACCAGATTTTAAAGGTTGTATAAAAGGTGGAAGAACAGTAGTATTTGATGCAAAATTTACAGAATCAGATAGAATTACATATCAAGTATTAAGTGATCATCAAAGAGAAACTCTATTATATTATTTCAAATTAGGTGCAATGTCATTTGTGCTTGTAGGATTCTCTAATGGAGATATCTATAAAATAGATATAAATATATGGGATGAGATGAAAGAAAGATTTGGTAGAAAATATATATTACAAACAGAATTAGATGAAATGCTTTTAAATGTGAAGAAAATGAAAAATGGTATGGCAGATATCTTAGAAATTTGCTAGAAAGGAAGTCATATAATGGTGTATGAAAGTAGAATAAGAACAGGCTTAGAAGATACAGGGAAAAATGGATTAATAACAAATAGAGCAATGTTAAGTATATTAGAAAATGTTGGAGGATATCAATCAGATGAAGTCCGGATATGGTTTATTAGATATAGAGAAAAAAGGTGTTAGTTGGATATTAATGGATTGGAAATTAAAAGTGATTAAAAGGCCAAGCTATGGTGAAGAACTATTAGTGAAAACATGGGGAAGAAATGTAAAAAAAGTAACAACTTATAGAGATTATGAAATATATAACGAGAATAATGAATTATGTGCTATTGCAACTACAAAATGGGCATTGTTAGATATAAATCTAAAAAAAATAATAAGGATATCACCTGAAATAATAAATAAATATATACTAAATGAAAAAAGTGTTTTTGAAGAAGAGGAATTAAGCAAAATAAGTATTCCAGAAGAATTTGAGAATTGTATAATATATACTGTTCAAAGAAGAAATATAGATGTTAATGGTCATATGCATAATACACATTATCTAGATCTAGCTTATGAGGCATTACCAGAAGATATTTATAATAACAGACCATATAATAATTTAAGAATTTCATATAAAAAAGAAATAAAGTTAGGTGATAAAGTAAATTGTTACTATTCTCATATAGATGATAAGCATGTTGTTGTAATGAAAACAAATGATATAACTAATGCTATTGTCGAAATTTGGAACTAATAATATTTATAATGAAAGGTGACAAGGTTATGACAGAAAAAGAAAAGATGTTAGCTGGAGAATTATATGATGCAAATTATAATAAGGATCTAGAAAAAGAAAGGGAAATAGCAAAGGATCTATGCTATGATTATAATAATCTAAAACCATCAGATCATGAAAATCAAATTAAGATTATGAGAAAGTTGTTAGGAAAAACAAAGGAAAAGTTTAGAATAGAACCAACATTTATGTGTGATTATGGTTACAATATAGAAATAGGAGAAAATTTTTATTCAAATCATAATTTAATAATTTTGGATGCAGGAAAAGTAAAATTTGGAGATAATGTTTTTATTGCTCCTAATTGTTCATTTTATACAGCAGGTCATCCTTTAGATGTATTAAATAGAAATAAAGGTTTAGAATATGCAAAACCAATAGAAGTTGGAGACAATGTATGGATAGGAGGAAATGTAACAGTACTTCCAGGTGTAAAAATAGGAGATAATACTGTTATTGGAGCAGGAAGTGTGGTTACAAAAGATATTCCATCAAATGTTGTTGCTGTTCGGAAATCCAGCAAGAGTTATAAAACAAATTGAACAATAAAAGGAGTATGTATGACATATTTATGTAAGGTGGATTCAGTAGTTGGAAAATTATATATAACAAGTGATGGTAGTAATATTACAGGGCTATGGATACAAGGTCAAAAGTATTTTGAAAGTACGATTCATGATGAACTAAAAGAAGCGGATTTACCTATTTTTGAAAAAGCAAAAAAATGGTTAGACATCTATTTTAAAGGAAAAGAACCAAAGTTTAATCTGGCATTAAAACCTGAAGGAAGTGAATTTAGAAAGGATGTATGGAAGATCTTGTTAAATATTCCATATGGCAAAACAATAACTTATGGAGAAATTGCAAATATCTTAGGGAAAAAATATAAAAAGAAAATGTCTGCACAAGCAGTTGGTGGAGCAGTTGGTCATAATCCAATATCTATAATTATTCCTTGCCATAGAGTAATTGGAGCAAATGGTAGTTTAACTGGTTATGCAGGAGGAATAGATAAAAAAATAAAACTATTAGAACTTGAAAAATGAATTGGTTGAAAATTGGTTATATAATGTATTATAATATATGTGTAATAAAAATTTGGAGGAAAAAAATGTCTAAAAAAGAAAAAAAGATTATTGATTATATTGTAATTTGTATAAATGAATTTGCAAAACATTATAAAATAACAAGTAAAGAAGCATATATATATTTGAGAGATTTTAAGGGAATTGAGTTTTTAAAAGAGAACTATGAAGCGGAACACACAATTGGCTTAGATGATACAATTGATGATTTAAAACAAATATGTATAAATAATGGAGGAAAAATAAAATGATATTATATCATGGATCGAATTTAAAAATAGACAAAATAGATTTATCTAAATGCAAACCATACAAAGATTTTGGACAAGGATTTTATTGTACCACAATAAAAAAACAAGCAGAGTTTATGGCAGAAAGAGTTGTGAAGAGAATGGGACGGAATAAAAACAGTGAACATTTTTGAATTAGATGAAAATATTTTTAACGATAAATTATTAAGTATAAAGAAATTTGACAAACCATCTAAAGAATGGGCAAAATTCATATTAAATAATAGAGATAGAAACTACAAGTTATTAGAGAGTAAAGAATGTAATATGGATAATAAATATGATTTGGTAGTTGGACCAGTTGCAGATGATGATATTATCGTATTATTTAGAACTTTTGTAAATGGATTAATTGATATGGATACGTTAATTAAAGAACTTACATATAAAGAATTAACAGATCAATATTCTTTCCATACAGACAAAGCTCTAAAATATTTGAAAGGAGTATGAAGGATAATGGTATTAGAAAAATTAAATTATTTAGTAGAATGCATAACACAAGATTTAATACAGTATTTAATGGAAGATAAAAATATAAAAATGGAAGAAGCAATGGATATTGTCTATAATTCAAAAACATTTGAACAGTTAAATGATTTTGAAACTCACTTATATTATGAATCATCAAGTTATGTATATGAATATTTAAAAGAGGAATTGTTAAATAAGAGAAGTGAAAATTAAAATTTTTACTTCTCTTATTTATATGGCAACCTATAAATACTTTTTCAAAGTTTCAACACTATCTTCTTGCATAGTAACAAAATCCTGTAAAATATTTTTTACATCTGGAGCAATATCTGGGTTTTGATTAATTAACCTTCTCCCTTCAATAATCCCCATATTTGTACCTTGCATCAATAATTCAGAAAGTTTAGAAGTAGTGCTATCTGTCATAGTTTTCATTTGAATTCCATACCATGTCATCATTTTATTCATTGCATTTGTTTCATGAGGATCTTTAGTAGAATAATTAGAATATAAATCATTTACTCTATCAGATATTTTTTGATATTTATTAAATTCAACATCTAAAACCTGAGCAAAATTGTTATCTTCAACTTTATCAGAAACATATGAAATAGCATCCATTCCCATTGTGGCACCTTTATTTATTTCATCCAAAATATTTAAATTTTGATTTTCCATAGAAAAAACCTCCTAAAATATATTAATTATAAATAGTATTTACAAAAAATATTTTTTAATTCAAAAATATAGACATACAAAAATTCTTATGATATATATAGTTATATAATAGAAAAACGAGGGGGAAAATATAATGAAAAATTTAAAGAAAAAAAATGCATTAATAATATTTTTATGCTTAGTTTTGGTAATAGCAATATTACCTATGCAGGTTTTTGCAACAGACGATGTAAAATCTGAAGTTCTAACATCTGGAGATTGGAAGTATATAATAGAAGATGGAAATGCCACAATTACTGGTTATATAGGATCTGATACTACTCTTAATATTCCAAGTACAATTGAATCTTACACTGTTACAAAAATTAGAGAAACTTCATTAAGTGGACTTAAAAATGTAGTAGAAATAGTAATTCCTGATACTATTACAGAGATAGGATATGATGTATTTTCTGGAAATACTTCATTAAAAACCTTAACAGTTCCTGATAGTGTTACAAAAATTGGTGGTGAATTTTGTAATAGTTGTACATCATTAGAAACAGTTAAATTACCAGCAAATTTAGAAGCAATAGAATACCATACATTTGCTGGATGTGTAAATTTAAAAGAAATAACAATACCAAGTACAGTTACATCAATTGGATATTATGCATTTAATAATTGTAAAGCATTAAAAGCATTAACAATTCCTGAAAGTGTAACTACTCTAGATGAGGGAGCTTTTGCAAGTTGTACAGGTCTAACAGAAGTTACAATTCCAGCAGAAACTACTTCAATTGATGCATCTAGTTTTTCAAATTGTACAAACACAAAATTTAATGTTTATTATAATTCAACAGCACATGCATGGACTAAAACACAAGGATATAGTTATGAATTAATAGATATGCCAACTACAACAATAACAGATACAGAATCTAAAATATCTATAGTTTTAGCTGCTGAATCAACAGCAGAAATGAAAGTAGACCCAATAGAAGAAAGTACAGATGTTTATAAAGAATTATTAGAAAAATTAACTAATGCAACTCCAATTTTAGCTTATGATATATCTGTAGTAAATGGACAATATGATGAGAAAATCTCAATAACATTTACTTTAGGAGATGGAGCTAGGAACGAATATGAAGGAAAAGAAATAGTAGTACTACATAAAAAAGCAAGTGGAGAAATAGAAGAATTTAGACAAGTAGTAAAAGATTCAAAAATAACAATTGAAACTACTGAATTATCACCTTTTATGTTAGCAGTATCTAATGAAGTAGTAGAAACTACAGATGCTGATGAATTAGATGATACACCAAAAACAGGAACAACAGATTTTGTAGTATTAGCTATGGGCATAATGTTAATTACAGGAGCAGCAATAGTAATAATGAAAAAGAAATAAAAAGTAAAATATATCGAATTAGGTTTTTATAACTTAATTCGATTTTATTAAGAAGAGGTATATAACATGACTAGAAAAGAACAAAGAGAGCAAAATAAAAAGAAACTACACAAAAATATAATAATAACTATTTTAGTAATTATTGCAATATTGGCATTAGTATATATAATTTATCAAATATATAATAATAAAAAAGACGAGAAACAATATGAAGAATTAGCAGAAACCATGGATATAGTATCAGAGGAGAATATTAATGAAAAACTACAAAAATTGCAAGAGCTAAATAATATGAATAATGAAATAGTGGCTTGGATTGATATACCAGAAACAAAAATCAGTTATCCGGTATTACATGCAGATAATAATGATTTTTATTTAACACATGATTACAATAAACAATATTCAGAATCAGGATCTTTATTTTTAGATAAAGATGTTGATATGAGTAAACCAAGCTCTAATTTTTTAATATATGGGCATAGAAATAAAAATGGATTAATGTTTGAGGAATTAATAAATTATAAAGATAAAGAGTTTTACGAAAATCACAAAAACATTAATTTTACTACATTAAACGAAGATACAACATATGAAATTATGGCTGTTTTTTATTCAAGAGTCTATTATAAAAGAGAAACTAATGTATTTAGATATTATTATTTTATAGATGCAAATTCAAAAGAAGAGTATGATGAATATGTAAAAAATTCAAAAGAAGCATCAATATATGATACAGGTGTAGATGCAGAATATGGAGATCAATTACTAACATTATCTACTTGTGAATATTCTCAAGATAATGGTAGGTTTGTAGTAGTTGCAAAAAAAGTATATTAAAACACATTGACAAACAAAAACAAAAGTTCTATAATAAAAATGGTGATGTATTATGGAAAGACAAATACTACACATAGATGTAAATAATGCATTTTTAAGTTGGACTGCAATAGATATGTTAAAAAAAGGATATGAAATAGATATAAGAACAATCCCTGCAATAATAGGAGGAGACGAAACTAAAAGATCTGGAATTGTTCTTGCCAAAAGTACAAAAGCCAAAGAATTTGATATATGTACAGGAGAAACAATATATCAAGCTAGAATAAAATGTCCAAATGTAAAAATATTTCCAAGTAAATATAGTATATATAAAGAATATTCTAATAAATTATATGAATTATTATTAAATTATACAGATGAAATTGAAAGATATAGTATAGATGAATGCTTTTTAGACATGACTAAATTTTTATTAAATACAACATTAATGGAAAAAGCAAAAGAAATAAGTAAAAGAGTAAAAGAAGAATTAGGGTTTACAGTAAATATTGGAGTAGCACATAATAAATTATTGGCAAAAATGGCATCTGATTTTACAAAACCAGATAGAATACATACATTATTTGAAAACGAAATAAAGGATAAAATGTGGCCATTACCAGTATCTGAATTATTCATGTTAGGGAGAAAAACAGTACCAAAACTAAATAATATGAAAATTAGAACAATTGGAGAACTTGCAAGAACAGATAAAAATATTCTTATATCAAAGTTTGGAAAACATGGGGCACAAATGTGGGAATATTCCAATGGAATAGATAATTCAGAAGTAAAGTATAAAAAAGAAAAACCAAAAGGAATAGGAAATTCAACTACATTGCCAGTAGATGTTAGAAATATAGAGAAATTAGAAGAGATTTTATTAGCTATATCTGAACAAGTTGCATATAGATTAAGAAAATATAATATGTTAGCAAATGTTGTAAATGTACAATTAAGAAGTAGCGATTTTAAAGATTTTTCACATCAAGGAAAATTAGAAAACTCTACATCAAACACTAAAGAGATATATAATAAAGCAAAAAAATTATTAAATGAAATGTATAAAATAGGAATGCCTATAAGATTAATTGGACTAAGAGTGGATAATTTAATTGAAAAAAATGAAGTACAATTATCTTTATTTGCAAGTAAAGATGATAAACAGGAAAAACTAGATAGTGCATTAGATAAGATAAATCAAAAATATGGATATGGATCAATAAAAAGAGCTGCAAAAATGAATGTAGAAAATTTTATAAAATTGAAAGAAACTTAAGGAAAAATATGAATAAAAATGAAGTACCTACAATATATTTAGAATAAGTAAATAAAAAAGGAGGACAAAAAATGGTTTTAGAGACAGAAAATGAGAAAATTTGCATAAATAAAATTGTAGGTAATAAACAAGATACAGTAGTAGTAGAAGGAGATGCAATAGTTCCAGATGTAAAGCCCGATATATTAAATACAATTAGCACAAATGGTACAGTATGTATATATAAGAAAGAAGTACAGGATGGAAAAGTAAAGATTGAAGGAACAATTAATACATATGTAATATATTTAGCAGATAGCCAAGATAGTAATGTTAGATGCTTAAATACTAATATTGATTTTAGTGCTGTTTCAAATATGGAAGATGCAAGAGCAGATATGAAATTAGATACAGAAGTATCATTAAAATCTATAGAATGTAAAGTATTAAATGGAAGAAAAGTAAGTGTTAAAGCTATTTTAGAAATTAAGAATGTAGTAATGTGTGAAGAAGAAGTAGAGCTTGTAAAAAGTATTGGAGATAATAATTCAATACAAACACTTAATAAGGAATATACAATAAGTTCAATAGTTGGAAGAGGAGAGGTAAGAGCATATGCCAAAGATACATTAACAATAGACAATACAGATGAACTTGCTGAAATAATGAAAGCAGATATAAGATTAATAAATAGAGATACTAAAATTAGTTATAATAAAATCTTAGTAAAAGCAGAAGCAGAGGTTAAATTAATGTATTTAACAGAAGATAACAGAATAAATATGGTAAGATCTAATATTCCAGTAATGGGATTTATAGATATTCAAGATGTATCTGAAGATAATGTGTGTGATTTAAAATGTGATATTACAAACATGATTATAAAACCAAATAGTTCAGAGGAACATTCAATATATGTTGAGATAGAAACTAATTTTATGTGCAGTGTATATGATAACAAAACTATAAATATAATAGAAGATTTGTATTGTGTAGATAGAAACGTAAATATGACGCAAATGTCTATAAATGTAATGTCTCCTAAAGTGCAATATAGTGATATATTTAAAATACAAGAAAAACAACAGATTCAAGAAATTGTTGGAAATAAAATATATGATGTTAATGTTAATCCAATAATAACAAATAAAAGAGTAATGAAAGATAGGATAGTTTTTGAAGGAGATATTGAATTAGAATATATTTATGCTGGAAGCAATAATAGTAAAATTAATACAAAAATACTTAAAATACCATTAAACTATGAAATGGTGTGTGAGGGAATAGACAAAGATAAAAATGTAGATACATCATTTAATATAATATCACAAGATTTTATAATAGTTACAGAAAATACAGTTGAGGCTAATATCTCTATAGAGTTTAGAGTATCATATTCAGAAAGAACAAATATAAATATTTTAAATAATATAGAAACAGGTGAAGAAGAAATAGAAGATACAAATAGTATAACAATATATTATGTTAAACCAAATGATACATTGTGGAAGATTGCTAAAATGTTTAGAACTACAGTAGAAGATATATGTGCTATTAACAATATTGAAGATGTATATAATTTGCAGATTGGACAGCAATTATATATACCAAGATATTCAGCAAAAAAAGTATGTTAAAAAATGAAAATAGACAAAATTTATTCTAGGAAGAAAAAGTTTAGATTGCCCCAAATATATCATTATAAAAGGGGCAATTTAAACATTAAAGATATAAATAATAATGTAGAAAATAATAATATATTAAAAAATGAAAATAAAAGTAATAAAAAAATTATAAAAATTATACTGATACTTTTTATTGCAATAGCAGTTGCAGTTAATATAATAAGTGCTATTAATCCAATATTAGAAACTCTATGTATAGCAGAAGCTAAAAAGATAGCTACAATTGTATCAAATGAAGAAACTAGTAAAGTTATGAAAAATTATACATATGATGATTTAACAATTATAGAAAAAACAGAAGATGGAAAAATACAATATATAAAATCTAATGTTATTGTAATAAATGAAATTATATCTGAAATATCAAAAAATATACAAAATGAATTAAGTTCAAAAGACAGAAGTAAATTATATATTAGGCTTGGTAGTTTTTCAGGAATAAGTTTATTTTCTGGAAGAGGACCTAAAATAGAAGTAATTATATCATCTGTTGGACATATAGAAACAAATTTAAGATCTGAATTATCTTCTGCAGGAATAAATCAAACATTACATAGAATTATATTAGATTTAAAATGTAATGTAACAATACTTACTCCATATAATGAGATTAGTACTGAAATAGAAAATCAAGTTGTACTTGCAGAGGATGTAATCATAGGAGAGATACCTAGTACATATTACAACCTAGAAGGTTTAAATTCAGGAGATACATTAGAAGTTATAGAATAAGCTTTGGGGATTTGGTTATCCTTAAAGCTCTTTTTTGTGTTGAAAAAGGTATTAGAAGATGATATAATATTATGGAAACTTGGAGAAGGAAAATGAAAAAATGGATATTGAGAAGTATGTAAGAGATATAAAAAATAAATTAAAAGAAGATGGTTATGTAGGAAAATTAATAGATTATGAGGAGCTAAAAAAATTACATCAGACATATGGAAGTGATATGGAGGAAAAAACATTTGCAGAGGAAGTATTGGGAATATCATA
>CALXJL010000029.1 GCA_944388615.1 uncultured Clostridia bacterium | reverse complement strand
CTTAAATATAATGATATATCCTTTCTTAGAATCTATCTCCAAACCCACAGGTTCTAAAATTCCTTTACACTCTTCTTGTCTATCCCCTGGATTATTATCAACATGCTTAGAATGTAAACATTTATTACAATGATTTCTGCAAGAATATCCTAGTCTTTTTACCTTATGCCCACAATTTTCACATATAAATTCTTCGTCTATTACATTAAATTTTTTCATTTTCTTCTTTCCTTATTCAAATATACTATTACCTATAAACTCTAATAATAAAGAGTTTCTAGGGACACAATCTTTAGGTATAGATTCAAAATATGTTAATAATTCTAATAATCTCATTGCTTCATTATATTGATCCGAGTTTCTATCTACTTTTTCTAAAAGTGGTATTGCCTCATCTTTTAATACTGCTAATTCATAAAATAAAGATGAATTAAACATGGCATCTGCAGTTTCTTGATATGGGAATATATTTTTATTTTCACCTTTTGCTACTGAATACCATTTTTCAAGTGTTTGAGTGGCATTAAATCCTCTTGTTCTATTATCTCTTATTATTCTTCGTATCATTCTTGTATCTGTTGATGATATTCTATTATAATAATCTATATTTAATACAGTTAAAGCACTAATATATATTTTAAATTTATTTTTTGAATCTATTTTACATGTTAATCTATCATTCAGACAATGAATTCCTTCTATAATTAATATTTCATTATCATTTAATTTCATTTTGTTTCCATTATATTCTTTTCTTCCCTTAACAAAATTAAAAGTTGGGGCATCTATTTCTTGTCCATTCATTAGTTTTATTAAATTCTTATTAAATAATTCTATATCTACTACTTCTATGTCTTCAAAATTATAATTTCCATATTCATCCTTTGGAGTATTTTCTCTATCTATAAAATAATCATCAACAGATATAGTAACTGGTTTTAGTCCATGTATTCTTAATTGTATTCCCAATCTTTTAGCAAATGTAGTCTTTCCTGAAGAAGATGGACCTGCAATTAACACCATCTTACATTCTTTTTGTTTACATATTTTATTTGCTATTTCCGCTATCTTATTTTCATGTAATGCTTCTGATAATAATACATAATTTATATAATTATTTTCTTTTATTTTTTTATTTAATTTATATACAGTATTTATATTTAAAACTTTGTTAATGTTATCATACTCATCTATGGTTGCTTGTAGTTTCTTCTTTTGTATATACGGTGTTATTTCTTTTGTATTATCTCTGCTTGGATAACGTAGTAAAAAACCATCCATATATTTATTAATATCAAATAAAGTTATATATCCTGTACTTGGAATTTGTTCTCCATAAAAATAATTATAATAATCCTCACAATAATATAATGAAATAGTATCTTTTTCTATATTATCTATTTGTAATATACCTCTTAATGTTTTTTCTTTTTTGTAGAATTCTATTGCTTCTTGTTTTGTCATTATTTTTTCTTCTATTAATAAATCTTTTTTTATTATATTATTCATTTCTTTTTTTACATTTGCTATTATTTCATCTGTCACCTTCATATTATCTATTTGACAAAACATTGCACCTGACAATTGATAATTTATCGTTAATAAAGCTTTAGGATATACATTATAAAAAGCTTTTCCTAATATATACAACAAACCATTTAAATAAATTCTCATTCCATCTTTTGTGGACATATCCAATAGCTCAACAGTAACATCATCTTCAATTATATAATTCAATGATTTTATTAATCCGTTTATCTTACATACAGTTATTTTATTTTCAGATGACTGTATCTCATTTTCAAATAACTCCTTAACACTTATTTTATCCTGAATCTCCATTATTTTATCTTTATATGTTACTTTCATATCATTTTCCTTTCCTTTTTGTATCGTAAAAGTAGAGAAATATATATCTACTCACATATTATTACTAATTGAATCTATTTTTTTGTTTCTATTTCCTATTAAATTTTCTATTTTTATATCTTCATATATTTTATCATTTAACACTTCCGCTTCAATTAATTTAATACTATCAAAATCTTTCGTATTTATTTGAGCATTTTCTAAGTTTTCAATTATATTTTCTTCAAAAATCTCAAACTTATTAATACAATATCCACAAAAAGCCTTTTTCTTTATATTTACCTCGTATTTTAAATTTATTAAAATAGCATTATTACATATTTTAAATTTATTAACCTGTTCTTCTGTGTAATCTATATTTATTATGATCGAAGATCTTCTTAAACTTTTTGTTTTATTATTACTCACAGATATTAAAATTCCCAAATCTTCCTCTATATTATTAGCAAATTTATTATATTCATATACATGATCTGTTACTATATTAACAATATTTGCTTGTTTTATTATTTTTACAATATTTTTTTTATTCACTTCATTTAATCTATGTACTAATATATGCACTTTTTGCTGTTGTGGTAGTTCATGCTTAAGTTTACTCACTTTTATAAAAACATCATATGATAAATCACATAACAAATTTCTACCTGTTATAATTTCGATATTATTTAAATATAATCTCAAGTGTAATAATTCATTTTCTAGTTTTTTACATATTACAACATGTGTCACTTTATTTTTCTTTAATTTATTTATTAAAGATTTATAATTTTTATCATACTTGTCATACACTTCATATATTTCATAATCATTTATATTCCTCTTTGTTAGATGAATAAATCTTTCAATTATATAATTCTTTATTTTTGCTATTATGCCTTTACAATTGCATATACTTGCTTTTTTTAAAAATACTAGTCTCATAATATATAATCTATGACATAGATTATATAAAATTCCTATTTTATATATAATAATACAATTGCACCAATAATAGCTAACACAAAACCTATTATCTTTAATATTCTAGTCTTTTTATTTATTTGGTCTATATTTGTTTTTTTACTTGCTATTATTCTTGCATCATATATCAATATAACTCCAAATAATATTATAGCAAAAATGCAAACTCTTATTACTAATTTAATTATATCCATTATTCAACATCCTTTAACTATAGAATTTTACTGTATATCTGCATTCAAATGATTTTTTGGGTGGTAATAATATAATATCATTTTTTTGTCTAAATACACCTGAACTATTTATTCCATCTGCTGTTGTATACCAAGGTTCAATACAAAGAAATGGTGCATTAGGTTTTGACCATAAAGCTAAATATGGGAAACCTGTAAAATCCATAGATAATACTTTTTCACCTGTATCTTTTTTCTTAAGGTGTATTACTGTTGAAGTAATACCTTTCATTATTATAGCATCATTATTAAATAATGTAGGTGTTATAGTAATTCTTTTTTTATCTTCTAATATATTTTGTGCATAATCTGTTCCCACTAATCCATCTACTAAATATAAAAAATGAATTTTATTTTCTTCTTCTTCAAATTCAACACAATAATTTTCTTTCTTTAATTCCTCCAAGTCTATTTTAAATGCAGGATGTCCACCTATTCCAAATGGCATATCAACATTTCCCTCATTTACAACTTTATATATTGTAGTTACTTTATTTTGATCCATTCTATATGTTGTATATAAAGAAAATTCATATGGATATTTTTCAAGTGTTCTTTTATTGCTTCTTAAAACATATGAATGAAAATTATCTAATTTAGTTATTGGTTCAAATTCCATATCTCTTGCAAAACCATGTTGATTCATCTCATATATCTTTCCATTCATTATAGTCTGATTCTTCTTCAATTTTCCAACTGAGGGGAATAATATTGGAGAATGTCTTTTCCAATATACTCTTCCATTTTCATCTACACAATTTTCTCCTTGATGAATCTTTTCTTCACCATTTAATTTAAAACTTATTAATTCCCCTCCAAATTTTGATGTAGTTATTTGTGTATGCATTCTTCTAACTCCTTTTTATCTCATATCTATTTTATATAAATTAAAATTTAAATAATCTGCGCTTACTAGTTTAAAATCTATTCCATTTATAGTTCCTTCTATTGCATCTTTATGAGAGTTACCATGTAAATGTCCATATATACATTTATTTACTCCGTATTTCATTAGTACTTTTACAAAAATATCATTTTTATCTTCTGTAATTGGTGGATAGTGCATACATACTATTATCTTTTTATCTTCACCCCATTTGTTTATTCCATCTTTAAGAGATAACTCTAATCGTAGAGCCTCTCTTTTTAAAATTTTTTCTGAAGTTTCTTTATCATTAAAAGTCCATCCTCTTGTACCACATATAATCGCATCTTGTACAAAATTATTTAATTTTGCTAAAGTTGTCCACCAGTAATCGTGATTACCTTTTAGTAAAATTTTCTTTCCTGGTAAATTGTTTAAGTATTGAAAATCTAAATATGTGTCTTGTAAATTCATTGCCCATGAGAAATCTCCAGGCATTAGTACCGTATCTTCTGGCTTTACTAGTTTATTCCAAGACTGTTTAATTTTTTCCTCATGTTCAAACCAGTTGTCTCCAAATATGCTCATTGGTTTATTTTTTGCAAATGATAAATGTAAATCTGCTATGGCATATATCGACATTTTTTCTTCCTTTCTTTCTATATTGATTGATCTATTTTTAAATTAGGTATTGCATTTAAATCTAAGCTCGATGTTTTTCCATTTATTAATTCATAATACCCTGCCGAAGCTATCATTGCAGCATTGTCTGTACACAGCTCCATTTCTGGATAATATATATCAATATTATTCTCTTTAGCCACATTATCAAAAGCATTTCTTATATATGAATTTGCAGATACTCCACCTGCTAATGCTACAGTTTTTACATTAGAATTTTTACATGCCTTTAATGTATTTGTGACTATAACTTCTGTTACCGCTTGCTCAAAACTAGCACATAAATCTGATTTATCTATATCTGGATTTTTGTGATTCAAGTTTATAACCGCTGTCTTTATTCCACTAAAACTAAAATCCAAATTTTCAAAATATGTTCTAGGTAAATGAATATTAGGTTTTCCTTGTTTAGCCATTTTATCTATTTTAGGTCCACCTGGATATCCTAAACCTATTACTCTTGCTACCTTATCAAAAGCCTCTCCTATAGCATCATCCCTTGTTTTTCCCAAGATTTGAAAATCATTATAATCTTTTACTAGAACTAAATGTGTATGACCACCTGAAATTATTAGACAAATAAATGGTGGTTTTAATTCTTTATGTGTTATATAATTAGCTGCAATATGACCTTTTATATGGTTTGTACCTATTAATGGTTTGTCCAGAGCAAAACTTAATGCTTTCGCATAAGATACACCCACAAGTAGTGCTCCTACAAGTCCCGGTCCCATTGTACATGAAATAGCATCTACTTGGTCAAATGTAATTTTTGCTTGTTCTAATGCTTGTTTAGTTACAGTAGAAATTGCTTGCACATGATTTCTAGATGCTATTTCAGGAACAACTCCTCCAAACCTCTCATGTATTTTTATTTGTGAATTTATTACATTTGATAAAACTTTTCTTCCATCTTCAACTATTGCTACAGATGTTTCATCACAACTAGATTCTATACCTAAAACTAACATTTTCCTTCCTTACCTTTAAATAAAAATTCCAATAATCCAGCTAACTAGTTTATACATTCCCTGGAAAATCCAATTACTTACTGGAGATACAATCCTACCTGCTAAACCTGTTATCCAAATTAAAATAAATATAAAATATAAATAATGTTGATTATTATACATCCATTGTTTAGCATTATATGGCAAAATATGTGTAAATATTTTAGAACCATCAAGTGGTGGCAGTGGAATTAAATTAAAAACGCCTAAACCAATATTTATAATTATTGTTTGAATTAATAATATAACTATTATATTACCTACTGAAGTAATCATAAAATCCGGTCTAATTGTAACAATAATCCCATAAATAAATGTACATATAAGTGCAATTATAAAATTCATTACTGGTCCTGCCACTGATACAATTGCTTGACCTTTATCCATACTCATATTCCTATTATAATTTCTCGGATTTGTTTCTACAGGCTTTCCCCAACCAAATCCCGCAAATATCAATAGAAAAGAACCTATTGGATCTAAATGAGCTAATGGATTTAATGTTAACCTACCTTGTCTTCTTGGTGTATCATCACCTATTTTATCTGCTGCTAGTGCATGTGCATACTCATGAAAGGTTATTGCTACAAGCACTGCTGGTAATGTTAACAAAAGTGTTAATAATCTATTAGGATCACCTAAATAGCTAAAAATAGTCGGTAATGCTAAAATAACTAATATTATAATAAGCATTTTTCTATCAAAATTAAAACCGAACATAGCATTTCTCCTTTATAATATATTTGTAAAGTTTATTAAGATTCTTTAATTGGTTTCATTGTAGGGAATAACAAAACATCTCTTATTGAAGCTGAATCTGTTAACAACATTATTAATCTATCTATTCCCATACCCAATCCACCTGTTGGCGGCATTCCATATTCTAATGCATTTATAAAATCTTCATCCATCATGTTTGCTTCTTCATCTCCGGCTTCTCTTGCTTCAACTTGTTTTTTAAATCTCTCATATTGATCTATTGGATCATTTAATTCTGAATATGCATTTCCATATTCTCTTCCGCCTATAAATACTTCAAATCTTTCTGTTAAACGTTTATCTGATGGTTTTCTTTTTGTAAGTGGTGATACCTCTACTGGATAGTCACATACAAATGTTGGCTGTATTAAAGTTTCTTCAACTTTATCTTCAAATATTTGATTTATTATATATCCTCTTGTTTGTTTATTTTCATCTATTTCAATATCTATTTTTTTTGCTACCTCTATAGCATCTTCATCTGATTCTATTTCATTAAAATCTATACCTGTTACCTCTTTTATTGCATCTATCATAGTTATTCTTTTCCATGATGGTGTTAAATCGATTTCTGTTCCTTGGTACGTTATTTTTGTTGTTCCTAATACTCTTTTTGCAACAGTTGATATTATCTCTTCACATATATCCATCATATCATTATAATCTTCATATGCTGAATATAACTCTATATTTGTAAATTCTGGATTGTGCTTTATATCCATTCCTTCATTTCTAAACATTCTTCCCATTTCATATACTTTAGTAAATCCACCAACAATTAATCTTTTTAGATATAATTCATTTGCAATTCTTAAATACATATCCATATCTAGAGTATTGTGATGTGTTATAAATGGTCTTGCAGCAGCTCCTCCAGCTATATTATTTAATATAGGTGTCTCTACTTCTATATATCCTTTTTCGTTAAGTATATTTCTTATTTCACTCAATATTCTTGTTCTTTTTAGAAATGTATCTTTAACTTCTGGATTCACAATTAGATCTACATATCTTTGTCTATATCTCAAATCTATATCCTTTAATCCGTGAAATTTCTCTGGAAGTGGTCTTAAAGATTTAGATAATAAAGTTACTTCTTTTGCATGAATTGATATTTCACCTGTTCTTGTTTTAAAAACAAAACCTGTTATTCCAATTATATCTCCTATATCATCTTCTTTAAATTTCTTATAACTTTCTTCTCCCAAATCATTTATACTAACATAACTTTGTATTCTTCCATCTTCATCTTGTATATGGCAAAATGATGCCTTTCCCATTATTCTTTTAGCCATCATTCTTCCAGCTATTGTTACATCTTTTCCTTCTAATTCATCATAATTATCACATATTTGCTTACTTGTGTGTGTTCTATTAAATTTAGTAATTTCAAAAGGGTCTTTTCCTTCTGCTCTTAAATTATCTAATTTTTCTTTTCTTATTTTCATTAAATTATTTAAATCTAATTCTTCCATGTTATTATCGTTCTGATTCATATATATCATTCTCCTTATACTTATTCTGCACAGTATTATATAATAGAAATAAGAAAATGTAAATAAAAACTGCTGATAAATTAAATTCATCAGCAGTTTTGCTGTGCAAGCAGCACGTGGAATCAACTTTTTATCATAGCCTGATAGGCTATGATGTTATTTCCATTTGTAATTTTGGGTCCACCAATAGGGATGAACCCTTCCTCCATCTTGCTTGAGACCTTTCTCATTAAATCCCGGAGCATCTCTCCAGGATCTCTACCAGTTTCATACAGTACAATGTATTCTTTCATCATACTACCTCCTATTAAATTATTAATTTTATGGTACATAAAGTAGTGTCTATCTTGCACTAGACTATAAATCGACTACACACTTATGTTAACACTTTTTTGTACAAATTGCAACTCTTTGTTTTAATAATCTTTATTTTTTATACAGCTTTTCTCATTTCAATTGCATGTTCTATAGCTATTTTTGTAACTTCACCTGATGAAATTCTAGCTATTTCTTCAATTGTTTCTTGTTCTGTTAATAATCTAATATTCGTTTTGGTTTTATTATCTTCTACTATTTTATATATTAGGTAATTGCTATCTGCTCTTGCTGCTAGATTAGCATTATGAGTAATACATAATATCTGATGTTTTTTAGCAATTATCTTCATTTTTTCACTTAATGCCCTAGATGCTTTTCCACTTATTCCTGTATCTATCTCATCAAAAATCATAACTGGAACTTTATCTACATCTGCAAGTACTGTTTTTATTGCTAACATTATTCTAGACATTTCTCCACCAGAGGCTATTTTTATTAATGATTTATATTCTTCTCCCACATTTGTTTTTATTAAAAATTCCACAGTATCTAAGCCATTTATATTAAATTTATTTTCTTCATAATTTACTTCAACCATAAATTCAGCTTTTTTCATTTCCAAATCTTCTAATTCACAATTTATTTTAGAATTTAATTTTATTGCATATTCTTTTCTTATTTCACTCATGGTTAGAGCTAATTCTTTCATTTTACTTTCTATATTAATTATTTGTTCTTTTAACTCATTATTATACTCATCAGCATTTCCTATTTTTTCAATATCATTTTTTATTTGTTCGCCATATTTTAAAATCTCTTCTATACTATTTCCATATTTCCTTTTTAAAGAAAATATCATATCCAATCTTTCTTCTGTTATTTGTCTTTGCTCTTCATCAAAATAATTATCTTGTTTCATTCCTACAATATCTCTAGATAGTTCTTGTATATCATAATAAATATTTTTTAAAGTATTCAACTTTTCCGAATAAGTCTCATCTATATTTTCTATTTTTTCTAATGCTCTTATTGATTCATTAATAGCATCTACAGCTTTTTCAGTTAAACTATCTTCTACTATATTTATACTTTCAGAAATTTTTTCTGCATTCATCATTATTTTTCTATTTGTCTCTAATTCTAATTCTTCCCCTATTTTCAAATCTGCATTATTTATTTCTTCATATTGATATTTTAATAAATCTAATTGTCTTTGTCTTTCTTTTTCATCTCCAAAATTATTTTTGAGTTCTTTTTTTAATTCTATTCTTTTATTGTATAAATCTTTATAATTTGATTTTAATTTTTCTAGTTCTTCTCCAATATATAAATCTAAATACTCAATATGTGATGATTGATCTAATATTTTTTGATTATCATTTTGACCATGTATATCTATTATATATCGCATAAAATTTTTCAGTTCAGATACTGTTACTAGTCTTCCATTTATTTTACATGTATTTCTTCCATTTGAATATATTTCTCTTGTTACTATTATATTTTTTTCTTCTTCATTTTTTACATTTGGTAAATATATTGAGGCTTCTACATATGAATGATTTTCACCTTTTCTAATCATTTCTTTTGAAAATCTTCCACCACATAAAATTCCTAAAGAATCTATTATAAGGCTTTTTCCTGCTCCTGTTTCTCCTGTTAATACATTAAACCCCTCATTTAAATCTATTGTTAAATCGTTTATTATTCCTATATTTTTTATATTTAGTGTTGTTATCATATGTATCATCCTTTCACAAATTTTTGTTTGCAAAACGATTATAATACCAAACATTTATTTTGTCAATCTCTTTTACAAATTTTTTTTATTTTTTCTTTTGCTTGACTCTTCTATTAATTTATGCTATAAATATATTAGCTTATGGCCCATTGGTCAAGCGGTTAAGACGCCACCCTCTCAAGGTGGAATCATGGGTTCGATTCCCGTATGGGTCACCAAAAATATTATTAATACCTACAAAAAATGCTTCCAGATCGGAAGCGTTTTTTATGACTTAAAGAAGATCAAACTTTCCTTAATGCTTACATTACATATAAAATCACACATAACATATGAAGTATTGTTGCTGCTAATACACATAAATGGAATATTGAATGCATATATTTATGTTTTTTACCTACTCCATATAATATTGCTCCTATTGTATAAATTATCCCTCCAAGTAATAATAATGTAAAACCAGTATTTCCCAGCATTTGTCTTATTACTCCTATTTTGAAAATTATACACCAACCCATTAATAAGTAACAAATCATTGAAAATACTTTATATCTTTTTAAATCTATTGAATTTAGTATTATTCCTATTATTGTAACACCCCATATTATACCAAATATACTCCAACCTAATACTGGATCATATTCTCTTAATGTTACTAATGTAAATGGTGTGTATGATCCTGCAATAAGTAAAAATACCGAACAATGGTCTAATATCTGGAATACCTTTTTTGATTTTAAATTAGGATGTAAGCCATGATATATACTAGACATCACATATAATAATAACATTGACACGCCAAATATTGCTCCACTTACTATTCCATATCCATTATGGTGAATAGCTGCAGTTACTACACATAACACTATTGTTGTAATTGCAACAGCTACTCCAACTATATGTGATACCATATTAAAGATTTCTTCACCTTTCGTATATGTAGGTAATACCCTATCTTTTAATTTTGTTCTTTTCATTCTCTCTCCTTTTAGTATTACTATTCTTCTATAATAGCAATACATTGTTTTAAGATTTCATTTAGTCTATCACTTTTTTTGGTCAAATACAAGTATCCTATTAAAGCTTCAAATCCTGTTGAATATGCATAATCAATAACTGTAGCATTTTTTGCAACATGATGATTTTCAGCATTTCTTCCTCTTCTAATTATATCTAATTCATTTTCTTGTAATTTATCTTTTATTGTATGTACAATTTTAGCTTGAGCAGATGCTTTAACATATTTTGTTGCCTCTACATGTAATTTATGAGGTTTAAAATTTGTTTTATTTACTAAATATGAACGTATATATAATTCATATACACAATCACCAATATATGCCCATACTAATGGAGGCATCATATTTATTTCTTGTTCTGATTTTTTATTAAAATCTCCTAATTTTAGTTCCATTAATATATCCCTTTCTATGTATAAATTATTATGGTTCTTCCAATGTAATATATCCTAATTTTCCTTCTCTAAATTCATTCAATATAATAGTTGATATTTTTTCATAATCTATCCTTGCTCCTGATAAAATAGCACCTCTTTTTAATGCAATCTTATCTATTATATTCATTATTCTTTCATTTTCCATATAATTTTCATCATTTAATATATCTTGTATTTCATTAGGATCCAATTTATATCTTTCTACAATATTATTTAAATATCCTTTTTCAATCATATCCTTCACAAAATAATAAACTAGTTCTGTACTATCTATTATGTTGTCTTTTATTGTCCCTGTATAAGCTAAATTTAATGCTACAGATTGCCTCCCTAATTTTGGCCATAAAATTCCTGGTGTATCTAATAATTGTATTTTATTATTTACATTAATCCATTGCTTTTGTGTTGTTACACCTGGTTTATTTCCAACTTTTGCAGATGCTTTTTTAGCTAATCTATTTATAAAAGATGATTTTCCAACATTGGGTATTCCTAGTACTAATACTCTTATTGTCTTTCCTATCCTACCTTTATTAGCTTGTAACATTTTATCTTCTGAAGCAACTTTTTCTATTACTTTTATTACATCATTCATTCCTTTTCCTGAATTAGAATCTGTAAGTACCGCTTCTATATTATTACTTTTATAATATTTGCTCCATTTTGCATTCATTTTATCATTTGCTAAATCTGCTTTATTTAAAACTTCTATGATTTTTTTATCTTTTATTAATTCCTTAACATCTGGATTTTTGCTAGATATCGGTATACGTGCATCCAAAATTTCTACAACTATATCTATTAGTTTTAAATCTTCTTCTATCTGTCTTTTGGTTTTTGCCATATGACCAGGATACCAGTTGATACTCGTCGATGGTAAACTTTTTGTACTTTCATCCGTTTTTTTATTCTTTCTCATTTCTCTTTTTTGATACATATCCATTATTTATCACTTCCATTCATTTTTATAATTTCAATTTCATTATTAGAAACAACACTAATATATTTTATATTATTATTTATATTTAATCTAGTAATCTCATTTATATTTAATTCTTTTTTAATAAATTCCTCTACTATACTTTTTGATATTGATTTATTGTTTTCACACTTCTTTGTTCTATAATAATTAGAACAATAATAATAAACTTTACCTTTAGATGTTCTTTTTATCATATTGCTGTCACAACATTTACACTTTAAAATTCCAGATAATAAGTCAATACTTCCATCTTTGTTTACTTTAGATTTCCTATCTAGAATCTCTTGAACTTTATCAAACTTTTCTTTACTTATAATTGCTTCGTGATGATTTTCAGTAATAATCCAATTTTCTTTGTCTAACTTTATTTTCTTATCAATCCTATAATTTAGTTTTCTTTTCTTGCCTTGAAATAGTGTTCCTGTATAATTTTCATTTCTTAATATTGAATTTATCATTTCAGGATTCCACTTTTTCATTATAGTTGTATCTTTTTCTGTATTGATTTTTAGGTACTCACTTGGAGTTAATATATCATTATCGTTTAAAAAGTCTGCAACTTCTCTTCTACTTTTACCATCAAGAATCATATCAAACATTTTTTTAATTATATGTGATACATTTTTATCAATTAAAAATTTATGTTTATCTTTTGGATCTTTTATATATCCATAAGGTGCTAATTTACCAACAAACTCTCCATTATATTTCTTTACTATTAAAGAACTTCTTACTTTCTTTGATATATCTTTTGCATACATATCATTATAGAAATTCTTTAATAGCAAATAATCATCACCATAATAATCTGATGAATCAATTTCACAGCTTTCATCTACCGAAATTACAGATACTCCCATACCAGGAAATATTACCTCTATAAAATTACCTGTTTCAATATAATTTCTACCAAGTCTTGATAAATCTTTTATAACTATTACATCTATTTTTTTATTTTTAATATCTTCCAACATTCTTTGAAATTCTGGTCTATTAAAATTAGTACCAGAATATCCATCATCTATATAATAATCTATTAATACATATTCTTTATGTTCTTTTAAATAATTATCTATAATTAATTTTTGATTAGTTATACTATTAGATTCTTTTTCATTACTAAATTCTTCTTTTGATAAACGAAGATATGCTGCCACTTTATAACTCATTAATCTACCTCTTTATAAAACTCAGAAAAAATATTCACATTAATATTTGTAACTAATATTTAAATTATTCTTCTATAATTCCTCTACCTATTTCTATATTTGGATATTTAATTTTAATTTCTCTTTCTATTTCATCACAAGATAAATGGTCTATTCTTATATATTTATTGTTCTTAAGTTCTAAACACATAAACTGTTTTGATTTATTAGAAATCTCATCACTTATTTTAAGTATTTCACTTGTTCTTACAAATTTTGGATACAATGAATCTATGAAAACAAACCATGTTTCTGTTATAAGTAATCCATGTCCATTTTCATCATAGTATTTTATTGTGCTTTCATTATTAATTTCTTTATTAATTGTATCTATAAACTCATTTAAATAACCCTTTTTTTCTAATTTCTTATATAGCTTCGTTTTATTAAATTTCACTTTTTTAAGATTAAACAATATCTTCCCTAATCTTGTTCCCAAAAGGAACCCTATAGTTGGTATCAAAAAGGCTCCTAAAAATAACATTAACCCTAACAATTTTGAACCATTAAAAAATATAATAACAATAGGAATCATACCGAAAAAAAATACTCCGGCCAATATAGTACCAACAACAGTTGATTTATCATCTTTTTTGCACTTTGCTAAAACCTCTTCTATATATTCCATACAGTTTTCTCCTTTTTTATTCATCTATTTTATTTCTTCAAGTTTCTTTTGTTCCTTAGTTTCTAATTGTTTCTTTTCTCTTTCAAGTTCTTTCAAACTCTTTTTAGGGGTTGGCATTTCTTCTGGCATCATTCCACCAATATCTGCAATCGCTTTTCTAACCTTTTTACCAACTTCATAATGTACATTTTTTGCTTCTTTTTCTCCTTGTACATTATCTCTTATAAGTCTTTGCTTAGTTTGGTTTATCCTAAATAAATTAGCAACTAATTCATCTTCATTCATATTATCTAAAATATCTTCTCTATATCTTAATTTCTTTTTTTTGAAGATATCATCAGCAGTTTCGCCATTATATAATCCTTTATATCCTGCATTATGAAATTCAGCCATATTTTTAACACCAGCAGATGATGCAACTTTTTGTAGTGTATAATTACCTTGCTTTGTTAATTTTCTTTGATAAAATCTTTTTTCATCATCTGACAGCGAATCATATTCTTGTTCCGTTATTTCTTGTTTTCTAGTTTGAATAGCAAAATAAGTTTGTCCTAAGGCAACAACTTCTTTGCTCGGATCGGCATTTTGAACTATCAAATAACATATATATCTTGATAATTTATAATCTTGTATATTAGCAACTGCATTATTGTTTCTTTTTGACAACTTGTTGACCTCAACAAGTTGTTCATCTATGTTAAACCCAGAATTTTTACAAGCCTCTTTTGATTTATTTAAAACTTTTAAGAAATTTCTCCAATCTCTATATTCTAAAACTTTTGAAAGTTCCCTAGCATACCAATATTCATTTCCATATTCATCTATATGTTTAATACTCTCAAAAATACTGCTAGTATATTTATCTCCAATTTTCTTCATTGCTACCTCCTTCTTTATTGTTTTATATAAAAGTTTTTCTTACTTTTCCATTTCCCTATTTTTTGTAATTATTTAAGTTCAAATTATCAAAAAAGTGTAAAAAGAAATGATAATTTTTATCCCGTTTTATAAGTCTTTATGAGTGTTTTTTCTTATTCTTCCATTACCCAGTTGATGTTTACATTATTGCTCATTGTTTTCACTCTCCTGCTTTTCTATTTCTTCTACTAATAAATCAAAATCTGATTTATATAATTTATCCTGTTTTACTCTATACTTTTCAAATTCGGAAATAGCTTTATCACAAGCTATTTCATGTGATATTTTGCCAGCATCTTTTAATATATCTCTATCGTCTGATAATAAAAATTTATCAATTCTCGTTGCCCAGTCTTCCATTGTCATAGGTTGAACTACCGAGAAATCCTCGGTAGTTGAATTTCTATCGAGTTCTAAATCATTATAAATATTTTTTAAATGTAATCCTATATTATCAGGTGAACAGTTATATAGTTCTGACATTGCTTTTTGAGTCAACCATAAATCACCATTTTCAAATCTAACTTGTATTCCCTTATCATGAGTTTGTCTTTCAAAAATTAAAAATTCAGCACTACTGCTTCGTATCATTAAATCTTTTGCCATTCTCTATCTCCTTTGCTATTTTAAATTAACTTATATATCCATTCTGATCCATAATCAAACCTTTCCAACATGAATTACCACTAGCTAATGATATTATTCCCATAGTTTTACTCCTATTTACATCCCATTCTCTATTTTGATTTTCTAACTCTTTTAATCTCTCAAATTCTTTAATTAAGTATAATTTAAATACTGGACTTATTGAAAAAGCAAATTCGAATGCTATATCCTTATGA
>CALXJL010000028.1 GCA_944388615.1 uncultured Clostridia bacterium | reverse complement strand
TTATTTATTTTTTATTTTTTTATTTATTTTTATTTTTTTATTTTTTATTTTTTTTATTTTTCTTGTATATTTCTAAATTAATTGTATATAATAAGATCGTAAGGTTTTTATTAGTTGAACTAAGAAGTATATTAGGTTTAATAAAAGCTTTGTATATTTCGAGCAAAGATGTATATTAGCTGTTATTGGTTATTATATGTCGGCGACGCGAGTATATTATTTGTAGGTAGGCTAATTAATTTATTGGTCAAAATATATATAATATATTCAATGTTACGATTATACTTTTATTTAATAATGGTTATTACTAGTCCAATTTGGATGAATTTAGTTATTATGAGTGGATTTATAGTCAAGCGACTGATCACTATGTGTGGTATTAAGCTTATTTATATAGTAATATATATTAGGTTGAAATATTATATATATTGGTTTTAGCTGAAGACTAATATTAGCTTTATAATGATAATAGCACATAATCTTTTTTGATTATGTGCTATTATTTAAATATCTAAATTCTTTACATATTTAGCATTTTCTTCTATAAATTTTCTTCTTGGAGAAATTTCATCTCCCATTAATACTGTAAATATTTCATCTGCTTTTATTGCATCTTCTAATTTAACTTTTATTAAAATTCTAGTTTCTGGATTCATTGTAGTTTCCCATAATTGTTCAGGATTCATTTCTCCTAAACCTTTATATCTTTGTATCGATACTCCATCCCTACCTATTTCAGCTAAAGTATTCTCCATTTCCTCATCTGTATAACAATATTTATCCTTCATTCCTCTTTTTGATAATTTATATAGAGGAGGTTGAGCTAAATATACATTTCCATTTTCTATTAATGGTCTCATGTATCTAAAGAAAAATGTTAATAATAAAGTTCTAATATGTGCTCCATCTACGTCTGCATCTGCCATTATTATTACTTTACCATATCTAATCTTACTTATGTCAAATTCTGATCCAATTCCTGCTCCTACAGCTAATATTACTGGTTGTAATTTATCATTATTATAAATTTTATCAGCTCTTGATTTTTCAACATTTAGCATTTTTCCCCAAAGTGGTAATATTGCTTGGAATCTTCTATCTCTACCTTGTTTTGCACTTCCTCCCGCAGAATCTCCCTCAACTATGTATACTTCACAATTTTCTGCATTTTTTTCACTACAATCTGCCAATTTCCCTGGCAAAGTTGTTGATTCTAATGCATTCTTTCTTCTCACCAATTCCCTTGCTTTTCTTGCTGCTTCTCTTGCTCTTGATGCACTAATACATTTCTCCAATATTGCTTTTGCTACTGCTGGATTCTCTTCTAAAAATATTGATAAAGCTTCATTTACCATACTTTGTACTATACCAGTAACATTACTATTTCCTAATTTCGTTTTAGTTTGTCCTTCAAATTGAGGCTCTTTAACTTTTACCGATACAACTGCGGTAATTCCCTCTCTTATATCTTCCCCTTGTAAATTATTATCTTTTTCCTTAATTATGTTATGTGATTTTCCATAATCATTAAAAGTTTTTGTTAATGCTCTTTTAAATCCTTCTAAATGTGTACCACCTTCTACTGTATTTATATTGTTTACAAATGTATATATATTTTCATTATATGAAGCTGTGTATTGTAATGCTATCTCTACTGGAACTTCGCCATCTTTCTCTATATATATTGGTTTTTCGTGTAGTTTTTCTTTATTTTTATTTAAATATTCCACAAAAGAACTTAGTCCACCTTCAAAATGAAATTCTGCACTCTTTATATTTTCAGGATCTCTTGAATCTTCTACTGATATTTTTAATCCTTTAGTTAGAAATGCCATTTCTCTAAAACGATTTTCTAGAACAGTATAATCATAATCTAAAGTTTCAAAAATTTGACTATCTGCTAAAAATCTTACTTTTGTTCCTGTTTTATCTGAATCACCTATTCTTTTTAATGGTTCTACTGTTTTTCCTCTTTTAAATTTCATTTGAAAGATTCCGCCATCTCTTTGAATTGTTACTTCTGTCCATTCTGCTAAAGCATTTACTACTGAAGCTCCAACTCCATGCAAACCTCCTGAAACTTTATATCCACTATCTCCACCAAATTTTCCACCAGCATGAAGAACTGTATATACTGTTTCTGCTGTTGATATTTTTGTTTTTGGATGTATTTCAACTGGAATTCCTCTTCCATCATCTTCTACAGATATAATATTTCCAGGTTCTATTTTTATGTTTATATGAGTACAATATCCAGCTAAAGCTTCATCTACACAGTTGTCAACAATTTCATATACTAGATGATGCAATCCCCTAATAGATACACTTCCTATATACATTCCAGGCCTTTTTCTAACAGCTTCTAATCCTTCTAATACTTGAATTTGATCCGCCCCATACTCATGTTCAAATTTTTCCATTAAATCTTCTCTTCCTTTCTTTTTTAGTAATATAATCCACATTTTGTTTACTTTTTGTGGATATCTTTACTTTTTTTCTATTTTTCCTTTTTTTATGTAAAATAAACTATTGTTATTATCATCTATTTCTATTTTATTAGTACAAGTTATAATTACTTGTGTGTCATCTATATTATTTAAAAAATTATTGATTCTTTTCTCATCTAACTCAGACATAAAATCGTCTAATAATAAAATTGGATTTTCTCCTATTTCATCTTTTATTATATTTAATTCTGTTAATTTTAATGATAATATAGCTGTTCTATGTTGTCCTTGTGAACCATATATACTTATAGGTTTATCATTTATATATAATATAAAATCATCTTTATGTATACCTCTTCCTGTAAAACCTCTAATTATATCTTTTTCCTTTTCTTCTTTTAATTTTTTTAAATACTCGTCTTTATTAATCAAATCTGACTTATACTCTATTTTTATTATCTCTTTTTCATCTGTTATTTTTTTATGAAAATTATTAATTTTCGAGATAATCTTATTTATAAATTCGTTTCTATATTCATATACCTTTTTTGCATACTCATACATTTTTTCATCCCATATCTCTAATATATCTTGAGATATCTCATGTTTTTTTATTTGCCTTAAACAAGCATTCCTTTGTTCTAAAGTTTTTAAATATAAATTCAATGTGTATACATAATTAGGTCTTATTTGACCTATCATCATATCTAAAAATCTTCTTCTATATGCAGGTCCATTTTTTAAAATACCTATATCATCAGGTGTAAAAAGAACTACATTTATTTTTCCTAATAACTCACTTAACTTATTTAATTTAACTCCGTTTACAATTATAGTTTTTTTATTTGATAAATCTATTTTTATTATTCCTTCTCTATCTTTATTTTTATATTCTAGAATAATTTGAGCATTGGTTTCACCTATCCTTATAATTTCGCTTTCTTTTTTTGCTCTAAAAGATTTACCAAAAGCACATATAAATATTGATTCTAATATATTTGTTTTTCCTTGAGCATTATCTCCATATATTATATTTATTTTTTCATTTAAATTTATTTTTTCATTAACATAATTTCTAAAATTTAGTATCTTTATACTTTTTACATTCATATTTTTAGTCCTTCTGTATTGTATTATAACATATAAAGTTTCCACATTTTGTTTACTTTTTGTGGATATCTATTAATCTTCTTTAAGTCTAATTGGTAATATCATATATATATAATCTCCATCTTCTACCGGTCTTATTATACATGGTGAAATACTAGTTCCAAAATCTATATTCACTTCTTCATCATCAATTGCTCTAAGTGCATCTAAAAAATATTTAGGATTAAATCCAGCTTCTAAATTTTTTCCTTCTGTAGCTACATACATTTCTTCTTTAGCATCACCTGTTTGATTTGTACAACTTATAGTTACTTTTCCTATATCAACAATTACTTTTACCGGATATTTCTTTTCTTTTTCAATACTTGAAGATGATATTAAACTTACTCTTTCGAAGCAATTTAATATATTACTTCTATTAACTGTTATTCTTGTTTCCCATGTTTCAGGAATAACACTATTATAATTTAAAAATTCTCCATCTAATAATCTTGTTACTACTTTGCAATTTTCCATTTCAAATAAAGCTTGATTTTTTGAAACTCCTATTTTTATAGGTTCAAAAGAATCTAATATAATTTTGTTAATTTCATTTAAAGTTCTTCCTGGTATAACTGCTGTAAAATTATTGCATTTAGTTTGTAAAAATCTACTTTTCCAAGCTAGTCTAAATCCATCAACAGCAACTACATTTAATTTATTATTATTTATTTCAAATAAACATCCTGTAAAAATTGGTCTATTTTCTTCTGAACTAACTGCAAATATAGTTTTTCTAATCATTTCTTTTAAAGTATTTTGTTCTATCTCTATTGAATTTTCAATATTTATTTTTGGAAGTTCAGGAAATTCATCAGGATTCATTGTTGCAAGTTTATATAAAGAACCTTCACATTCTATAACTAATAAATTCTTTTCATTAATTGAAATATTTATATCTGTATTAGGAAGTTTTCTGATTATTTCGCTAAACATTATTGCATTAACAACTGTTGATCCTTGTTCTTCAACTTCACAATCTACTATATATTCTATTCCTATTTCTAAATCATAAGTTGTAAATTTTATTTCTTTATCATTTGTTTGAATTAATATACCCTCTAATATAGGCATTGTTGTTTTAGAAGCTACAGCTTTTGTTACGGAATTAAGGGCTTTAAGTATTTTATCTCTTTCACAAACGAATTTCATTTTTTCACGTCTCCTTTTATAATATATAAATATATTTAGCAGTAGTAGTATTAGGTATTGTGGATTGTGTGGATAACAAATATAGTTATGTATTTCCCTAAAAAAATCAGTGTTAATATTTTTGTGGATAAACAATCTACTTGTCCACACTAAAAAATTGTTGATGTTGAAAAGTGATTTATTCACATGTTAATAACAAGTTATTAACATATACCTGTGAATATCTAATGTAGCTATTCCGTAAGAACAATTACATTTATTTTTATCAAACAAAAATTTATACAAACAATATTTCATAAAAATATTAATTTTTATTTAAATATTAATTATTTTGAATCTAACAAAATATTTTTCACACTTTCCACAATCATTTTTGTATTATTATTTTCTTTAATTTCTTTTTCTATTTTATTACATGCATGAATTACTGTTGTATGATCTCTTTTTCCAAAATCTGCTCCTATTTGTGGTAATGACATATGTGCAACATTTCTACATAAATACATAGCAATCTGTCTTGGAAATGTTATATCATTAGATCTTTTAGATCCTTTTAATTCTTTTACATTTACATTAAAATATTTAGCTACAGTTTCTTGAACAAATTCTGAAGATAAAACTTTATCTTGTTGTGATACAATATCATTTATTGCTTTTTCTGCCATTTCTAATGTTATAGAACTATTAGTTAAAGAAGCTTTAGCAATTAACTTATTAAGAGTTCCTTCCAATTCTCTTATATTAGAATCTATTTTTGTAGCAATTGTTGATAATATATGATCATCAATTATTATGTTATCTAATTGAGCTTTTTTTCTAAGTATTGCTAAACGTGTTTCATAATCTGGTGCAGAAATATCTGCAATTAGTCCCCACTCAAATCTAGATTTTAATCTATCTTCTAAAAGATTTATTTCTTTTGGAGGTCTATCACTTGAAAGAATTATTTGTTTTCCACTTTCATGAAGAGTATTAAATGTATGGAAAAATTCCTCTTGAATTCTTTCTTTACCAGCAATAAATTGAATATCATCAATTAAAAGGACATCGACATTTCTATATTTAGTTCTAAATTGTTCATTTTTACCATCTTTAATTGCATTTATAAGTTGGTTTGTAAATTTTTCAGAAGTTACATAAAGTATACTTGAACTTCTATCTCTTCTGTATATTTCATGTCCAATAGCATGCATTAAGTGAGTTTTTCCTAGACCAACTCCTCCATATATAAATAATGGGTTATAAGAAGTTGCTGGTGACTCTGCTACAGCTAAAGCAGCAGCATGTGCAAACCTATTGTTATTACCTACAACAAATGAATCAAAAGTATATTTAGGATTTAAATTAGAGTTTGTATAAGAATAATTTGATTCATTTTGTGATGAAGGTGATAAATTTTCTTGGGTTATCTCATCTTTTGCAAGAATAGAAACTACACATTCTTTATTTGTTAAAAATTTAAAAGTATTAACTAATAGATCATGGTATCTTGAGTCTATAGCATCTCTTTGAAAAGATGAGCTTGCTAAAAGAACAATATTACCATTATCTGCACTTTGGATCTCTAAATTTTTAATCCAAGTTTCATAGGAAATACGTGTTGTTTCTTCTTTTAAAAGTTCTTTTGCTTTTAGTAAAAGTTCATTTGGTTCACTAAGCATTTCTTTCAATCCTTCCCCTTTTTTTAATACAGAAGTGTAAAATTAATTTGTAAGTTATCCACAGTTATCCACATATTTATCCACAGGTGTTGAAAACTCATACGGGAAAACTAGTACGGGATAAAAAACAAACAGATATTCACACAAAATTTTGACTTTTTTTTTAAATTATTAACACATATATTTGTTTCATCTTTGTAATTTTTCAATAATATTACAAATTGTGTAAAAAGCCTTTTTTCCCTATTATTACCTAAATATATCAAAAAACAGACAGAATAGTCAATATAAAAGTTAAATAAATTTTTATTTCCGTAAAAGTATTGACATTTCAATATTAGATAATGTATAATAGTAACACTTGTGAAATAGTAGAAATTCCAAAATGGTTTAAATATAATTAGGAGGTGCAAAATGAAAAGAACATATCAACCAAAAAAAAGACAAGAAAAAAAAGAACATGGATTTTTTAAAAGAATGAAAACTAAAGCTGGAAGAAATGTATTAAAAGCTAGACGTGCAAAAGGAAGAAAAAAAATATGTGCGTAAAATTGGCCACGTTAAATGTGGTCTTTTTTGTAAAATTTAATGTTAATAAAATTTTTTCTTATAATAATGTTAAAGAGGAATAAAATGAAAAAAATAGCTACTTTAAAGAAAAATTATGAGTTTAGAAAAGTTTTAAATAAAGGACAAGCTTATTTCGGAAAACATATAACAGTATACATAAAACAAAATAGCGATTTAGATAAAAACTTGTTAGGGATAGCAATAAATTCAAAATTATGTAATGCAGTAAAAAGAAATAAGATAAAAAGATTAATTAGAGAAAACTATGCTCAAATAAATAAATTCTTAAAAAAAGGAAACTCAATAGTTTTCATAATTAATAAAAATGTAGAAATTTCAGAGATAACATATTATACTTTGAAAAAAGATATGGAAAAGATCTTTAAAAAAGCAAAATTATTTATATAAGAGAGAAAAAATGAAAAAGTTTTTATTAAAGTTAATAAAAAAATATAAAAAAAATATTTCTCCATATGTTTCTAGTAGAGGAGTTAATTGTAAATTTTATCCAACTTGTTCTGAATATATGTATCAAGCAATAGAAAAATATGGAATAATAAAAGGCGGAATAAAAGGGTTGATAAGAATATTAAAATGTAATCCTTTTTCGAAAGGTGGATATGATCCACTAAAATAGTTAATGAAAGGAAGAATATATGGGAGCTTTAGCTAGTTTGTTCGGATATATATTAAATTTTTTATATAATATTTGCAATAATTATGGTATAGCAATTATTATATTTTCTGTATTATTAAGATTAATTTTATTGCCACTAACAATAAAACAACAAAAAACAATGCAAAAAAGTACAAAATTAAATGCTAAAATGCAAGAATTACAATTTAAATATAAAAATGATCCCGAAAGATTGAATCAAGAAACATTAAGAATGTATAAAGAGGAAAATTTAAGTCCTTTTAGTGGATGTCTTAGTATGATTTTACAACTTGTAATTATAGTTTCTGTATTTTATATGGTAAGTAGTCCATTAACATATATGAAAAAACTGGATCCGCAAATTATAAATGAATATAGGACAAAATTAAATGAAGATAATGCAGGAGTCTCATCATACCATGAAATTGCTATAATACAAAGATATAGTGACATGGACGATAGATTAAAAATAAATATGAATTTTTTGGGGATAGATTTAAGTCAAGTTCCAAAAGATGATTTCACAGATTTTCGAGTATACATAATACCACTATTGTATGTAGTATCATCATTTATTTCTATAAAAATAACTACAAAAAATCAAATGAATACTCAGAATAAATTAATTGAATCTTCGGATCAAAAAGATGCTGGAGGAAGTAATGAATTGCAATCCGTACAACAAATGAGTAAAAGTATGAATTATATGATGCCAATTTTATCTCTTTCAATAGCAATTATAGCTCCATTAGGATTAGCGTTATATTGGTTAATAAGTAATATATTGATGACAGTAGAGAGAGTAGTGATTGACATAATAGTAAAAAAAGAGGAGGAGATGTAATGGCTGATAGTATAATAAGTGAAGGAAAAACGACTAATGAGGCAATAGAAAATGGATTAAAAGAGCTAGGCGTGGCAAAAAATATGGTTAATATAGAAATAATAGAAGAAAAAGAAAAAAGAAGTTTTTTTAGTATTTTAGCACCAAGAGTTGTTAAAGTTAAATTAACTAAAAAAGAAAAAATAGAAGATAATCATAAAAAAGTAGAGGAACCACATAAAGAAATTATTAATGAAATAGAACCAAAGGAATTAGAAAAAGCTAAAAATAATATTAATAAATTTATAAGTGAATTTTTATATAGAATAAATAAAGAAAATGTAGAAACAAAGATTTATGAGGAAGATGGAAGAATAAATATATCTTTAAATGGAGATAAAACTGGTATTTTAATAGGATATAGAGGAGAAACTATTAATGCTCTTCAAACTCTTATGTCAAATATTGCAAATAAAAATACATCACAAAGAATTCGTGTATCATTAGACATTGAAGGGTATAGAGAGAAAAGAAAAAATACCTTAGAAGCTTTAGCAGTTAAATTATCAAAAACAGTTTTAAAGACTGGAAAATCAATTACTTTAGAACCAATGCCTGCATATGAAAGAAAAATTATTCATAGTAAATTACAACAAGATAGTAGAATAAGAACTTATAGTATAGGTGAAGAGCCATATAGAAAAATTGTAATAGAAAAAATTTAAATATAAAAATCGGAAGTCAAAGTTCGGATTTTAGTTATTAATAGTAATATTAAACTAGATTTGTAACTTTGACTTTTTAAATTAAGGGGGATGATATTATGGAAACAATTGCAGCAATTGCTACGGCACCGGGAAATTCCAGTATAGGAATTGTTAGATTAAGTGGAGATAAGAGTTTTGAAATTATAAAAAAGATTTTTTTACCTAAAAATCCAAACAGAAAAATAAAAGGATATACTATGCAGTATGGAAATATTATTGATGAAAATAAAAATATAGTAGATGAAGTATTAGTATCTTTTTTCAAGGAAAATAGTAGTTATACAATGGAAGATATGTGTGAAATAAACACTCATGGTGGAATGGTTATTATAAATAAAGTATTAGAAGAGTGTTTGAAAAATGGAGCTAGACTAGCAGAACCAGGAGAATTTACAAAAAGAGCATTTTTAAACGGGAGAATAGATTTATCTCAAGCTGAAGCAATAATAGAATTAATAAATTCAAAAACAGATAAGGAAGCAAAAGTATCTGTAAAACAATTAAATGGTTCTATATTAAATGATATTTCAAATATAAAAAATGAATTATTAGGTGTAATGGCAGATATAGAAGCAAATATAGATTATCCAGAATATGAAACAGAAGAAATCATAAATGAAAAGATTTATGAGATATTAAAAATAAATAAAAATAAATTATTAAAATTATCAAATAGTTTTGATTCTGGAAAGATTTTAAAAGAAGGAATAAGGATCGCTATAATTGGGAAACCCAATGTAGGTAAGTCCTCTTTATTAAATACTATATTGAAAGAAGATAGGGCAATAGTAAGTGATATAGAAGGGACAACTAGGGATTCAATTGAAGAAGACATTTCTATAAAAGGTATACCTATAAGAATAGTAGATACTGCGGGAATAAGAGAAACATCAGATACAATTGAAGCTATTGGAGTTGCTCGTTCACTAAATATTTCGGAAGAGGCTGATTTAAATATTGCTATATTTGACAATAGTAAAATATTAGATAATCAAGATAAAATGATATTAGAGAATATTAAAAATAAAAAGTCAATTATATTGTTAAATAAAACAGATTTAAATGAGGTTGATGAAAATATAAATATTATAAAAAAATATTGTGATCACGAAATATTAAAAATTTCTGCAAAAAATAATATAGGTTTGGAAAAATTGTATGATCTTATAGAAGAAATGTTTAATATGAATATAATAGATGTGGATGATAGCACAATTTTAACAAATATAAGACATAAAAATCAAATTGATAAAGCAATAATTAGTGCTGATAGAGCAATGCAAACTATTAATAATAATCTACCTATGGATATATTAGCTATTGAAATAAAACAAATAATGCAAGACTTAGCAGAGATAACTGGAGAAAATGTATCTGAGGATATAATTAATGAGATCTTTTCTAAATTTTGTTTAGGAAAATAACTTTGAAAATCAAATATAAGACGTTTTTATAAAAAAGAATAATGTTATATATTGAACAATAAAAACATGCTTAAAATTAAAATATGGGATAGTATAAATTAGAAAAAAATTCAAAAAGCGAACGAAATGTGTCCAAAAAATATCTTAAAAATAAAACGAAAAATGCTTATATTTCAACGAATAAGTGATACGAATTGTCAAAATGATACGCAAACTGCAATTTTCGTTTTTTGGAGAACATATATGTAAAAAAGGAGTGGAATTATAAATGAAGTATGATGCAGGAGAATATGATATAGCAGTTATTGGAGCTGGGCATGCAGGATGTGAAGCAGGACTTGCTTGTGCGAGAATGGGAATGAAAACATTAATTTTTTCAATTAGCTTAGAAGCGATTGCAAATATGCCGTGTAATCCTCATATAGGAGGAAGTTCTAAAGGCCATTTGGTGAGGGAAATAGATTGCTTAGGAGGTGAAATGGGAAAGAATATAGATAAAACCTATATGCAATTAAGGATGTTGAATACATCTAAAGGACCGGCTGTATATTCTTTGAGAGCTCAAGCAGATAGAAAACAATATCAAGCCGAAATGAAACATACTTTGGAAAAGGAAAAAAATCTATTTGTTAAACAAGCGGAAATAGTAGATATTGGTGTGGAAAACGGAAGAGTATGTAGTATAGAAACCAATATTGGTGCTATATATAGAGTTAAATCTATAATTGTTGCTACTGGTACATATTTGAAAGGAAAAATATATATTGGAGAGGTTTCATATGAAAGTGGGCCAGATGGTGTGTTCCCATCTAATAGATTATCATCAGCATTAAATAAGATAGGAATAGATTTAATTAGATTTAAAACTGGAACACCAGCTAGAATAAATAGAAAATCAATTGATTTTTCTAAAATGGAAATTCAAGAAGGAGATAAAAATATAGAGGCATTTTCATTTGAAGATGAAATAGATCCAAATAAAGAGCAGGTTCCATGTTATTTAACATATACTAATGAAAAAACACATGAAATAATAAGAGAAAATTTACATCGTTCACCACTATTTGCAGGAGAGATAACGGGAACTGGACCAAGATATTGTCCATCTATAGAAGATAAAGTTGTGAGATTTGCAGATAAGCCAAGACATCAAATTTTTGTTGAGCCTATAGGGAAAGATACAGAGGAAATGTATATACAAGGAATGAGTTCATCTCTTCCAGAAGATGTACAAATAAAGATGTATAGAACTATTCCAGGGTTAGAAAATGCAGAATTTACTAGACCTGCTTATGCAATAGAATATGATTGTATAGATCCTTCAGAATTAAAATTATCACTAGAATACAAAAATATAGATGGGTTATTTTTTGCAGGGCAAGTAAATGGAACATCTGGTTATGAAGAAGCTGCAGCACAAGGACTAATTGCAGGAATTAATGCTTCATTGAAAATTAAAGGAAAGGATCCTGTAATATTGGATAGATCTCAAGCATATATTGGCGTTCTTATAGATGATATAGTAACTAAAGGAACTAATGAACCATATAGAATGATGACTTCTAGGGCAGAATATAGGCTGTTATTAAGACAAGACAATGCTGATTTGAGATTAACTGAAATCGGACATTCAGTAGGACTTATTAGTGATGAGAGATATAACAAATTTATAAATAAAAAAAATAATATTGAAAAAGAAATAGATAGAATAAGGAAGGTCATAATAAAGCCTACTGAAGAAGTTAATAAATTTTTAGATAAATATAATTCATCAAGAATTAAAGCAGGGGTAAGACTTGATGATCTAATAAAAAGAACAGAATTATCATATGAAAAATTAGTTGAAATAGATCCACAAAGACCAGAGCTAAGTAAACAGGAAATAGATGAGATAGGAATACAATTAAAATATGAGGGTTATATAAAATTACAACAAGCACAAGTAGAAAAATTTAAAAAATTAGAAGAAAAATTAATACCAAATGATATAAATTATGAAGAAATAAAAGGTTTAAGAATAGAAGCTAGGCAAAAGTTAAATAAAATTAAACCAAATTCAATAGGACAAGCATCTAGAATATCTGGAGTATCACCAGCAGATATATCTGTTTTATTAATCTATTTAGAAATATATAATAAGGAGAAAAAAATATAATGAATTATTTAGAATTTAAAAATGAATTGGTGAAAGAAGGAAATGAAATATCTATAGATATTAATGAAGATATGGCTAAAAAATTATATGATTATATGCAATTATTAATTGAAAAAAATAAAGTGATGAATTTAACAGCAATTGTAGATCCTAAAAAAATAATAGAGAAACATTTTATAGACTCTCTTTTAATACAAGAATATATAAAAAAAGGTGATAAGGTTATTGATATAGGTACTGGTGCTGGATTTCCAGGAATACCAATAAAAATTTATAAGAATAATAATATTGTTTTGTTAGATTCATTAAATAAAAGAATTAATTTTTTAAATGAAGTAATTGAAAAATTAAATTTAAATAATATACAAGCAATTCACTCGAGAGCTGAAGAATTAGGAAGAAATAAAGAACATAGAGAAAAATATGATATTGTAGTATCAAGAGCAGTTGCAAAAATGAATATATTATTAGAATACATGATGCCATTTATAAAAATAGGTGGGAAATGTATATGTATGAAAGGATCAAATTTAGAAGAAATTGATAATTGTAAAAATGCACTAAGCGAACTTGGTGGAAAAATATTAGAAATAAAAAATTGTAGATTGCCGGAAAGTAAAGAGGAAAGAAATATAGTAATTGTTGAGAAAATAAAGCATACAGGAGAAAAATATCCTAGAATATCTGGAATTCCAACCAAGAAACCATTATAGATAAATAAAAAAATTTATGTATTAAATTGTGAAAAAAGATTGACATATAAGTAATAATTTTATATTATTTATATGTCAATTAATTTTATTAAACATATAAAAACATATGTTTGGAAACGGAGGAGAAAAGTGGGCAAAATTATATCAATTGCTAACCAAAAAGGTGGTGTTGGTAAGACAACTACAACAATAAACCTAAGTAGTATGTTAGCTAAAAAAGGAAAAAAAGTTTTAATGATTGATACAGATCCTCAAGGTAATGCAACTAGCGGTGTAGGAATAGATAAAAATGTGAAATTTTCTGTATATGATGTACTTGTTAATGATATTGAAATAATTAATACAATAAAAGAAAGTTGTGTAAAAAAATTAGATGTATGTCCTTCAAATATAAATTTAGCTGGTGCTGAGGTTGAACTTGTATCAATGGAAGCAAGAGAACATAGATTAAAAGAAAAATTAGATAAAATAAAAGATGATTATGATTATATTATAATAGATTGTCCACCATCTTTAGGACTAATAACTTTAAATGCATTTACTGCATCAGACAGTGTTTTAATACCAGTTCAGTGTGAATATTATGCATTAGAAGGATTAGGACAACTTATAAATACAATTAATTTAGTAAAAAAACATCTTAATAAAGATTTAGTAATAGAAGGGGCTTTATTAACGATGTATGATGCTAGAACAAAATTATCAAATCAAGTGGTAAAAGAAGTTGAGAAATATTTTGGAAATAAAGTATATAAAAATGTAATACCAAGAAATGTAAGATTAAGTGAAGCACCAAGTTATGGAATGCCTATCTGTGTATATGATCCAAGATCAAAAGGTGCTAAAACTTATGAAAAATTTGTTAAAGAATTTATAAAAATAAATGATTTAGAGCAAAAAGCAAAACATATGAAGTAAATAAAAAAAAAGAACGTACGAGAATGAAATATAAGGCGAAAAAAATAAAAGAGGGGGTGATTATAAATGACAAAAATGTCAGGGCTAGGAAAGGGACTAGATGCTTTATTTGGGGGTAATGTATCTGAAGAAGAAGTTACATTAAAAGATGGAGAGGAAAAAGTAGAGCAAATTAAATTGATTAATATAGAACCAAATAGAGATCAACCAAGAAAAAAATTTAATGAAGAATCATTAGAAGAATTATCAGAATCAATAAAAAAATATGGAGTTATTCAACCAATTATTGTAACTAATAAAGATGAATATTATCAAATAATAGCCGGAGAGAGAAGATGGAGAGCTGCTAAAAAAGCTGGACTTTCAACAATACCTTGTATTGTAAGGAATGAAGAAGAAAGAAAGAGAAAAGAAATAGCATTAATTGAAAATATACAAAGAGAAGATTTAAATCCAATTGAAAAGGCAAAAGGATTTAGACAATTAATTGATGAATATAATATGACACAACAAGAGTTGGCAGATACATTAGGAATGAGTAGACCAACAGTAACTAACACATTAAGAATATTAAATCTGGACGATAGAGTTATTGAACTAGCTGAAGCAGGGCAACTTACAGAAGGTCATTGTAAAGCTATATTATCAATTCAAGATCCAGAAAAACAGTATAAAACAGCTTTAAAAATAATAGAACAAGGAACGACTGTTAATGAACTTAGAGAAAAAAATAAAGCAAAGAATAAAGTAGCAAAAAAAGATCAAAAATATGAAGCTATTTTTAGAGATATTGAAGATAGATTTCAAGGATTTTTTGGTACAAAAGTAAAATTAACCCCTGGAAAAAAGAAGGGTAAAATAGTTATTGAATATAATTCAAATGAAGATCTAGAAAGATTATTAGATTTAATAAAATAATGATTAAAAAACTGAGTAATGTACACAATAATACAAGAAAGAGGGCTGAGGAATGCAGGAAATAATCACTTTTGTACAAAATAATTTTATAATATGTTTATTATTATTATTTAATATTATTTTACTATTCTTATTTATAAGAACAAATAACAACTTGGCTAGATTGCGTAAAAGCTATAGTGATTTTATGAGTAAATTAGGAAATGGTAATAATATTGATGAAATGATAAAAAAATATATAGATAAAGTAACAAAGGTTGAAGAAAACCAGAATGAAATAAATATATATTGCAAAAATATTGAGAATAATATAAAAAAATGTGTACAAAAAATAGGAATAGTTAGATATAATGCTTTTAAAGATACAGGGAGTGATTTAAGTTTTTCAATAGCATTATTAGATAATGAAGATAATGGAATTATATTAAATAGTATATATGCAAGAGATGGTTCCAATATGTATGCTAAACCAGTAAAACAGGGGAAATCATCATATGTTTTATCAAAAGAAGAACAATCTGCTTTAGATATTGCTATGAGTAAATAATAATTTAATGTAAAAGTATATAAATGTATTGACAAAATAATAGATTATATGTTATTATCTTAATGTTGACACAATAGCAAGTGTTTTAGAGTGTTAACATTAGTTGGAGAGGTGGTCGAGTTGGTTTATGGCACCAGTCTTGAAAATTGGCGTAGGTTTGTAGCCTACCGTGGGTTCGAA
>CALXJL010000027.1 GCA_944388615.1 uncultured Clostridia bacterium | reverse complement strand
TCCTGAGTTGTTACGTATTTTATATAAACATACTTTAAATTTAGTTGATTGTACTTTACCAGGAGCGTAATTTTTCTTCCATGACCAACTAATTCCACTTAATTTAGAATCATAAGATCCTTTTGAAGTATCATAGGTATTGCCAAATTTCCATTCACGTTTTTCTCCTAGTTCTTGTGATAACCATTCATTATCTTCAGGTGTATTACCACCAAAAATTATTTTATTTGTACAATTTGCTAGTATTGTTTGTTTATGTTTATTACTTTTTGATTCCCCTGTTAATTGTGCTAAATTTTGTGCAGATATTATAGCACCAACTCTATATTTTCTATATAGTGTAAATATTGGCTCTGTTGAATCACATATAAAATCTGAGAATTCATCTATATATAGAAAATGAGGAATTCTTGTATTTTCATTACCAGGTCGTGAAAGAACAGAAAATTGCATTAATAATATAAAAAATAGTCCAAATGACTTATGTATTGTTGCACCTAAATCACCTCGTCTTGTACAAACAAATACAAGATCTCCATTTTTTAATACATCATCATAGTTCAAATTATTTTCTCTATTACATAAAATGTCTTTAACACCAGAATGTCTAAGTAAACCTTCAATAGCTGACGTAATAGGTAATATTGAAGCTTCTGTGTCAGATCTCCAAGAGCCATCTGAATAAAAAGATTTTTTAAAATAAGCTATTTGCATTTTGTATCTTTTGGCTAATTCAGGATCTTCTTCCATTTCCTTACACATTTTTTCTACCAAATTAAAATCAAGTAAATATTGTAGTAAATCTTCTAAATTAGGTAAATCACCATTATTTAATTTAGGATACATTACTTTTAGCAAAATACATAAATTTTGAACAGCTTGTTCAGCTAATTTCTCCTTAAATGCATTTATTGAATCATTTTTTGATGGTACATATAAGTTTTTTAAAACAGTAGTAATTGCTAAACCAATCTTTACTGGATCGTCATATATAAAAGGATTTAATCCAACAGATTCACTATTATTAGGATCTATAAGATTATAAGACATACCAAAGTTGTTTGCTACATTAGTCATATGAGAAATTGCTTCATAATCTGGTGCCATAAAAGTGATACCTAAATTTTTATAAACACGGGAATCTTCTGAAGAGCTTAATATTAATTTACTCATATAAGATTCATATGTTTTATTTTTCCCTGTAGCAGGTAAAAGCATATCCAAACTGAAGTGTTTATTCATATAATCATTAGTATATGGATTTCTTAAAGTTGCAATTCCTGTTTTTAATGCAGTATATCCCATTTCTTTAGCAACTTGAGAAAAGAAAAATTTCTTTTCTATATCTCTTGCTATTAAAGGCTCAAATACTAATGAAGTTTTTCCTGAACCAGAAGGACCAATAACTAATGTTTGATGAAATCTACTTACTTCAGGAATAACAGCTTTTTTGCCATTATCATCATTATTACATAAGAATACTTCACAAGTAAATGCACCAACATTCTTTGATCCAGGTGCTAAACTAATACCGCCATAATCTTGTATTGAATCTGTTAATAATTTTGTATCATTAACTCCTGTATATAACCACTTAAATAATGGATAAAATGTTGTAAGAGGTATATAAAGTGCTAACATAGATAATGCAGGTAAGAATAAGTCCGAAAAATTTAATGCTAAATCTGCATAATTTGGTATGGATAGTAAAAATGTCCATATAAATAAATTAAGCCATTGTGTGAAAATAGAAAATGCAAAAATATAAAGTGCAACTACATATGTAAAGAAAAATGATAGTTTCATCTTTTTCGAAGTTACAAACTTTGAAGAAAATGAAAATAAAAATGCAAAAATAGGGCATGCCAAAGCTAAAGTATATTGAATTGGTCCCCAGTATGAAAATGATGTACCTGTAAATATTAAAAATAATACTTCAAGAATTCTATCTACTAATATATAAACAGTTAGAAGTGTTAAAATATACGTAAAAAATGTATTTCTATCTGTTTTTAAAGGTTTTATTATTTTATCTATTATTTTCCAAAAAAAGTCACTTACAACTTTTAAAATACTCACTACTTTCACCGCACTTTCTAATAATATATGTATATGACATATATACATATATTATCTTACAAAATGCCTAAAAAAACAAGTATTTTTCCTAAAAAAGTTAATATAAGGTAAATATTAAATTTTGAAGTTTCTCTATTTTCTCACTTCAATCAAGCGAATCATTTATGCTTTAGATGCTTGGGGGTGATAATGGGAAAATACACCAATGTTAAAAATAGAGAAACTTCAAAAAATTACTATTGAAAAAAATGTATCTATGTGCTATAAATATATAGGAGAAATATAGGAAAAAATATTTAATATACATATTTAAGGAAGGATGATGAAAAATGTCAAAGAAAAAACATGATAAAGGTAGAATTTTTGTTAAAGTAATAGCGGCTATATTAGCATTATTAATGATATTTTCAATAATGGGAACACTTATATATTATTTAGTTGATTAAAAATAAAATTGTAGGAGAAATAGATATGATAGATAACATAGGAATAAAAATAAGTGAATTATTTAGAATAAATATATTAGAATATCTGAAAAATATTTCGACATCTCCTCTTCAAACAATAGCATTTATTTTTGATATTTTAATAGTAGTTTTTTTAGTATCTAAGTTTGTTCAAGCTGTTAAAGGAACAAGAGCATGGCAATTGTTAAAAGGTATTATACTATTAATTTGTTTAACTGCTTTAAGTTCAATTTTAGGATTAAATATTTTAAACTTTATATTAACTTCTTTTATGACATATGGTGTAATATTTTTAATAATTGTATTTCAGCCTGAATTACGTAGAGGATTAGAACAACTGGGGACAAATAAATTAACTAAATTTTTTGGAATGGATAAAGATATTATCATAAAAGCTAAAGAAGATATATATAAAATTGTCATTGCCGTTTCAGAACTTGCAAAATCAAAAACTGGAGCACTAATTGTTATTGAAAGAGACATAAAAATAAAAGATATTATAGATACTGGAATAATTATAGATGGGGAAATAAGTCCACAGCTACTAGTAAATATATTTTTACCCAATACACCGCTTCATGATGGAGCAGTAATAATAAGTAATAATAAATTAGCAGCTGCAGCATGTATATTACCACTTGCAAGTGATAAAGATATAGCAAAAGAATTAGGAACAAGGCATAGAGCGGCTATTGGAATCTCAAAAGAAACAGATGCATTAGCAATAGTTGTTTCAGAAGAAACAGGGAAGGTATCTGTTGCTAGAGATGGAATATTGATAGCAGACTTAAGAGAAGATGCATTGAAAAAGATCTTAATAAAAAATGTTGTAACATCTAGATTTGGTGATATAAATGAACAGAAAAAAATTAAGGTGAGAAAAATGAAATCTAAAATAACTGATAAAGTTGAAACAGAAAATAAGGACGAAGAATAATATAAAGGTAGAAAAATGAGAAATATAAAACTAGAAATAGAATATGATGGAAAAGATTTTAATGGTTGGCAAAAACAGCCTAATAAATTAAATATTCAAGGCGAAATAGAACAGGCAATAAAACAAATTACAGGGGAAGAAGTAGATTTAATAGCATCAGGAAGAACTGACGCAGGTGTACATGCATTAGGACAAATTGCTAATTTTAAAACAAATTCAAAAATACCAATAGAGAAAATCCCATATGCAATTAATTCTAGACTAAAACAATCAATAAGGATTTTAAATGCAGAAGAGGTAGAAGATAAATTTCATAGTAGATATAATTGTAAACAAAAAACCTATAGATATGTAATTAATAATGCTAAACAAGCTAGTGCAATTTATAGAAAATTGGAATATCATATATCAAATGATTTAAATATAGAAGAAATGAAAAAAGCAGCTAATTATTTTATTGGTGAACATGATTTCAAAGCATTTAAAGCAAGTGGTACAAGTAATAAAAGTAGTGTTAGAACAATATATGATATAACAATAGAAAAAAAAGATAATAGAATAGTGATGGAATTTACAGGAAATGGTTTTTTATATAATATGGTTAGAATTTTATCTGGTACATTAGTAGATGTGGGAATGGGAAAGATCAACCCAGAAAATATTCCAGATATAATAGATTCTAAAGATAGAACAAGAGCAGGAAAAACACTTCCACCATACGGATTATATCTTGTGAAAGTAGAATATAAATAAAACAAAAAAATAAGGTCATGCACTTTCGAAAAAAAACGACATATAGTTATATATAGATGTTTTTCGGAGGTGCATTTATGTTATCACTTTCTATATATGGTTTTATTATGTTTGCTCGGTACGGCAATATTTACTGTTGGATATATATCAAATAACAATATTTTCCCAGAACCATTATCTGCGGAGGAAGAAGAGAAATATTTGGAAGAAATGGCAAAAGGTAATGTAGAGGCAAAAAATATATTAATTGAAAGAAACTTGAGATTAGTAGCACATATTAGTAAAAAATATTCTACATCTAATATAGATCAAGATGATTTAATATCTATTGGTAGTATAGGTTTGATTAAAGGAATAAATAGTTTTAATTATAAAAAAGGAGTACGATTATCTACATATGTTTCAAGATGTATAGAAAATGAAATATTAATGCATTTTAGAAGTATAAAAAAACTTGGTGCAGAAGTATATTTAAATGAAACAATAGGTAAAGATAAAGACGATAATGAGGTTACTCTGCAAGAAGTACTTGAAAATAATGATAAGAGTATAGAGGAGATAGTTGATCTGAAACTTAATATTTCAAAATTATATAGGAAAATGCAAGAAGTTTTAAATGATAGAGAAAAATATATTATAGAAATGAGATTTGGATTATCTGGATGTAAACCTAAAACACAAAAAGAAATAGCAAAAGAAATGGGAATATCACGTTCCTATGTATAGGAACGTGAGTATGAACAAGTAGAAAATAAAATTGACATAAAACATTAAAATGCTTTACGAAATTTAAAATATATGATAAAATAAAATAGATTTGAATACAAATCACATTTATATTCAGAGAGGAGACTGATATTATGCTTAATAAAAAAGACATTGTTGATTTGGAAAGATGTATTCAGTTGGCTTTCCCTAATACAACAAAGGAAATGCGGAAAGAGATGTTAGACGTCTTGGTGAATTATCCTGGTGCTGAAACAGGGTTTGTAACTTATGTAGGAGAACATATTGCTAGAGTTGGTGTAAAAACCAAAAAAGGGAATACGGAACAGCGTAAGTTATACTATGCCAATGAGTATTATGTTGATTTTGAAGACAAATCTCTGGACTCAATTGACTTATAAATTAAGTTTTGAGTAGTTACAATTGCTTTTTAAGGAGGGTTATTTTATGATGACATCTAAAGAGATTGTAAGTATTTTGGAAAGGTATAGAGACTTACGGTTTGATGAGTACAAAGTAAGTTATTTTATCTTAAAACCAAATGCTGCAAAGCACTATCGTGCTATTCTTAATGAATTGGAAAACAGTCAATTTGTTATTATCAGCCAATATGCTATTACAGACTATGAAACTGTAAATATGGCATTGCATCTGGAACAGCCGAATGCATTGAAGTACATTATTCCAATTTCTCATATGTACAAAGACTTTTATGGAAACTTTGGTATCCTTTTAGTCGTTGCTAAACGCAACATTACCTATGAGAATTTCTGTTTACAGATTGTTGGAATGAAACATACTTTAAGAGAAAAGTTTGAACTTTCTTATATTTCTTACGCTTTTGATACTTCAGAACTGGGTCAAACAAATGAGCATCAAAAGCTTCTGGTTATTGCTAAAGACGGAGCAGAGGTAAAAAAAGACAGGTTCAACTCTGAAGGTACCTATATGGTATTTTCTATTAATGAAATTCACTCACCAGATGAATCAGTAGAGACAACTATTGCTGAAATGAAACTTATCAATTCAATGGGGATTATCTGTGAAGACAACATCATTCCAAAACCTATGATTGTTTCAATGAAGCGTTATCATACGTTTGAATTTATCAAAGATATGTTTTAAGCAATTGTTTAAGTTTTGGGGTATCTTATCAAAAACCCCTACTATTTTTTTTAAGGAGATTATTTATGGAAATAGAAAGAAAATTTTTAATTAAACAATTACCGGATCATATACTAAATACTTATATTAAGAAAAAACATATAATACAAGATTATTTATATATAGATAATTATACAATCGTTCGAAAACGAAAAATAATTGAAAATAATTTAGAACACTATACATATACTATTAAAACATTTAAAGTAGGGATATCAGTTAATGAATTTGAAAAAGAAATTTCAAAGAGAGAGTATGAAAAGTTATCTCTGAATCCAGCATACAACACATTAGAGAAAGACAGATATATTATACCTATTGAAAATAATTTAAAAATTGAACTTGATGTATTTCAAAGAATGTATACTGGGTTGATTTATGCTGAAATCGAATTTCCTGACGAACAAAGTGCAAAAAAATTCGAAATTCCTAATTGGTTTGATAAAGAATTAAGTTGTTGTATAACTAATTCGGATATGGCGAAATTATCAGATAAAACTATATTTGAAATGCTAGGTACAAAGCAATAAAGAGAAACTAATATAGTTTCTCTTATCTAAACAATGTGACCCCTTGTTTAATTGTTTCTAATATTTTTATATTTTTTATTTCATCAGTATCAATTTTTAGAGGGTTTTTATCGATAATTATTAAATCGGCTTTTTTACCTTCTTTAATGCTTCCTTTTTCATTTTCCTCGAAATATTGATATGCACTATTTAGAGTTAAGGCTTTAATTGCATCTAAAACACTTATTTTTTCATCTTTTCCAAGCATTATACCAGATTTGGTAATTCTAGTAACAGCACACCAAATTGTTTCAAACATATTTGGTTGTAAAACAGGGGAATCTTGATGAAACGTAAAGATTATATTTTTTTTTAAAGTTGAGTTTGCTGGACTTATTTTACATGCTCTTTCATATCCAAAATTTTTAATATGAATATCACCCCAATGAAAAGTATGAGAAATGAAAAATGAGGGAATTATATTATATTTTTTTAAATCATCTATTTGATCTATTCCAAGAAATTGAGCATGTATCATAACTGGTCGTATATGCTTGATAGTATCCTCATATTTTTTGATACTATTTATAAACTGCTCTGCTGCTTTATCTCCATTACAATGAGCCAATACCTGCATATTATTAGTTATACCCATTTGTATTGTATTTTCTACCTCTAGATTTGTCATAGTATTATATCCAAAATAATTAGGATCATCAATATATGGTGCTCTCATCCATGCAGTTTTTCCTTGAGGGGAACCATCTAAAAATATTTTATATCCACCTATTTTAAAATTATTTTTATATTGTCTAATATGATCTTTGAAATTAGAAAAAAATTTATAACTATCTTGTGGGGAAATATATGCTACTAAATCTAATTTTAATTTTTGGTTATCTAATAATTTTTGGTAAATAGGTATAAATGAATCATAAGCCATTCCATCTTGAATTGTAGTAATTCCATATGAAAGATAGTGATCTTGGGCTTTTTGATATAAATTTAATAAAGTATTTATATCGGGAAGAGGAATTTTATTTAAGAAATATAAGAAAGTATTTTCTTCCATGTACCCAGTAGGTTGTCCATCTACTTTTTCTATAATTCCACCATCAATAGAAGGCGTACTAGAAGTTATATTTAATATCTTTAGAGCAAGACTATTAAATATACCAACATGTCCAGATTTATGTTGTAATACAACTGGATTATGAGGTAATACATTATCAATTACCTGTTTCTTAGGATGAGATTTTTCTTCTAAATAATTATGATCATATCCATCAGCTAATATCCATGCATTATCATCTATATTTTTTTTTATTTTAAAGTCTTTTAATTTGTCTTGAATTTCTTTAAAGTTTTTACAATTTTCCAGATTAACCTTTAAGAAATTATTTGCAACACCAGAAAAATGACTATGAGAATCTATAAAAGATGGCATCATTGTTCTTTCATGTAAATCAATTAGCCTTGTATTTTTATCTTTATAAGAAAAAACTTTTTCTAAACTACCGATTTTTTTTATGATACCATCTTCTACTAATATAGCTTGAATTTCAGTATTTTCTAAAGTAATAAAGTCACCATTGTAATATATTTTTTTCAATTTATTTACCTTCTCAATATAATTTTATTTTACTATATTATTTTCTCTTACAATATTTTTTATTCATTACTATTTTTAAAGTTGAAATATACATATACTTTTTTATTTTCATCTATTTCAATTTTATCAACTAAGTTAATTAATATTGCACGATTAATTGTTAGATTAGAGTTAAATTTTTCAATTAAATTATTAATTAAAGAATCTTTATTTATAATATAATTTTGTGAATTAGATTTCAGTTTGATGATTTTATTTTGTATTAGTTCTTTTTCATGTCTTTTTTTTTCGTAAATTCTATTAAAATCATCATTTGAAAGAATTCCGCTTAATTTATCATTATAAATATTATCAATCTCTAAGGTTAATCTCGAGTATGTTATATTACATTTTTCTAATTCTGATATATAGTTAGCATTTTGTTTTTGTTCTTCAATTTTTTGCTTGGTTATATCTGTCATTTTATCTATATCATTAAAATTCTGAAATAATTCCTTTAATTTATTTATTACGAGTTGTTCAACATGATCCATTCTAATACAATGAGAGGTGCAATAACCTAATTTTGCATAGGAAGTATAGGTATTACATCTAAAATAATAAACTATACCATTTGATAATCTTCTTGGAGAACATCCCAGTTTTTTACCACATTCATGACAAAATACAAGTCCTTTTAATAAGTAATCATGTGTTTTTATTCTAGTTTGTTTTCTTACATCAATCATTTTTTTGGCTTTTAGGAAAGTTGGTTTATCAATAATGGGTTCATGCGTATTTTCTATTTTTTTCCATTGTTCTTTTGGAACTCTAATATTTTTTTTGGATTTGTAATTTATTTTTTTCATTTTGCCTTGTACCATATTTCCAATATATACCTCATTTAGTAGTATTTCTCGTATTCGTGAATCAGACCAATTCTTACTTACTCTTGTCATTTTTGTACCATGTGATATTGCATATTGTGATGGGGTGGGTACTCCATCTAAAGTTAAATCAATAGCTATTGCTCTACAAGATTTCCCACTACAAGCTTCTTTAAAAATTCTTTTGACAATAAGTTTGGCTTCTTCATCAATAAACAATTTATTTGGATGATGTTTATCTAGTTTATATCCAAATGGAGCTTTTCCACCAATAAATAATCCTAAATCTTGCTTATTGTGTTTAACACTTTTTATTTTATTAGAAATATCTTTTGCATACATGTCGTTTAAAACAGATTTAAAAGGAGTTATATCATTAGAAGTACTGTCAATTCCCGTATCAATACCATCAAGTAAAGAAATATATCTTACACATTTTTCAGGGAAGTATTTTTCAAGATAATGACCAGTACCAATATAATCACGTCCAAGTCTTGACAGATCTTTTGTAATGACCATATTTATTTTTTTATTTTCAATATCTTGTATCATTTTTTTAAATGATGGTCTGTTAAATGTTGTACCACTTATTCCGTCATCTATATATTCGTCTACAATCAATAATCTTTGACTTTTTGCAAATCTTTCAAGAATGGAACGTTGATTGGATATACTTTCCGATTCTCCTTTTTTATCATCCTCTTTTGACAATCTGATATATAATGCAACTTTGTAATCCATAGGATTAGAAATATTTATATTATGCATGCCTATCTTTCTGTATGAAAGATATTGTATAATTCATTTTCAACAAAGTTTGCATATGTATCAAGTAATATTTTATTTATATCTTCTTTTGTATCATCATATATACAGATTAAATTGTTATTTTCCATGAAAAATCCTCCAATTAATATATATGTTTTTCTAAATAATAAATTACAGTTTATAAAGTTGTTTTGTTAATTTTTATCATAAAAATGTTCCTATGTATCGCGAATTGAAACAAAAGCAATTGGAAAATTATCATCAGAACTTATGAATTTTAGTGATATTTCTTAAAATTAATAAATGGTATAAAATTAAAAAATTTAACTAATAATATAGTATAGTACAAAAAATTTAAGGAGGAAAATATCATGAAAGTTATAGATAAAATAGCATTGGTTTTAATAATAATTGGTGCTATTAACTGGGGATTAATTGGATTTTTTGGATTTAACTTAGTAGATAGTATATTTGGAAGTATGTCCATAATCTCTAGAATTATTTATGCACTTGTTGGAATATCAGGATTATGGGGAATAAAATTATTATTTGATAAATAAAATGGTGAACTTTAGGGAAACTTTTTCCTTAAAGTTCTTTTTTTCAAAAAAGTATTGAATTAATAAAGGTTTTTCTAGCAAAGAAAAATCCTGCGGTGAAATTGGGGTTGGTAATTAAATAAAAAGTATTAGAAAGTTTTAAGAGTAAAATCTTAAGGCTTTGTTTTATAAAAAATTCAAATAGATGAAAATAATGTGAAAAAACAACATAAAAGTCCTTTTAAAAATGTGAAAAAGCAATGCGAAAGTCCCTTGAAAAACGTGAAAATATTGTTGACATATTTAATGATTTGTATTAAAATGATTTACAGAGGTGTAAACATGAAAAGAAAAATTTATCAAAATTTATTAACATGGAAAGAAAAAGGTATGAAAAAGCCACTTATGATTATAGGAGCAAGACAGGTAGGGAAAACTTATATAGTTCAAGAATTTTGTAAAAATGAATTTGAAAATTTTTTATACATAAATTTGTTGGAACATCCTGAAATCAAGGAATTATATTTACAAAATACATCGACAAGTGAGAAATTCATAAAGCTTTGTGCTATTTTAAATGTTAATCCTAATTTAGAGAATACAGTTATTTTTTTTGATGAAATCCAAGAAAGTGAAGAACTTATTTCTTCATTAAAATGGTATTGTGAAGTAGACATACCATTTAAAATTATATGTGCAGGAAGTCTTTTAGGAGTAAAATTAAGAAGATTTAATAGTTCTTTCCCAGTTGGAAAAGTAGAAATGATTAATATGTATCCAATGGATTTTGAAGAATTTTTATATACTCAAAATATGGGAGAATATTTAGTAAATTATATAAAGGAATGTTTTGAAAAAAATCAACCTATGGATAATGTAATACATGAAAAACTAAATAATTTATATAGAGAATATTTATGCATTGGTGGTATGCCAGAAGTTGTAGAAGATTATATTGTAAATGGCAAAAACATTTTAAATATAAACAAAAAAATAATAGAAGATATAATTCAAGCATATTTAAATGATATGAATAGATATGTAAAAAATAAGTTTGAAGCGGCTAAAAATGAAGCAATATATAAATCAATTCCTATTCAGATAGGAAATAAATCAAATAAATTTCAGTATATAAAAATTGATAAAAATGCAAGGAAAAGAGATTATGAAAGTTCTTTGGATTGGTTATTATCTAGTAATTTAATTTTTAAATGTTGTAAATTAAATAGTGTAAATATTCCACCAGAAGCATATAAAAATAATGATTATTTTAAAATATATATGGGAGATGTTGGAATATTAAATACTATGTTAAAAATAAATACAAATGAAATATATTTAGATAATGCATTCTTATATAAAGGTGATATTGCAGAAAATTATGTTGCAAATCAATTAATTTTTAATAATATATCTTTATATTATTGGGCAACTGCTAGTAATTCAGAGATTGATTTTATAATATATAATGAAGATGGTATTATTCCAATCGAGGTAAAATCAAGTGATAATACTCAATCAAAAAGTTTAAATGTTTATATGAAAAGATATAACCCTAAATATGCAATTAGAATTTCAACCAAAAATTTTGGATATGAAAATAATATAAAATCTGTACCACTATATGCAGCATTTTTGATTAAATAATAAAAATACTATTAAATATGTTTTTGATATGATGTAATAAAGGAGCTAATAAATATGATAATTGATGTAGTAGATTTAGAGTTTAAATCACTTAATTTTAACAGAAGATATGATTTTGCAAGATATAAAAGGGGAACAAGCATATATAATAATGGTTGTGTTAGAGTACAAAGTGTTGATAAAAGTGATGAAAATAATTATTCAATAGAAGCTTATGTTGAAGGAAATCAACGAACATATACTACTAATTTAAAAATTCATGGTAATATGATTAATAAAAGTACATGTACATGTGAAGACTATTATGGTGGAAATTTATGCAAACACATAATAGCAACTTCAATGGAAGTGATAGAACCACATTATGCTAGTACAAAAGAGGGAAAAAAGAGACTTGAAGAAAAGAAAAGAGAAGAAGAGAGAAAGAGATTAGAAGAAATTAGGAAAAGACAAGATGAAGAACGAAGAAAACGCGAATATGAAAGAAAATATTATAGTGGGTTAAGAACAATAGAATTATATAAACGAAATTTAAGACAAAGTGCAACTAATATACTAGATTTAGCAGAACTATATGAAACAACAACTGAAATAAAAAAGAAAAAAGCAGGAAAACTTGCAACTGCTTTAAAATTAGAATATAGTGTAGATTTAGATGATACAGAAACTTTAAAATTATCTTTCAAAATAGGGCAGACAAGAATGTATGTACTAAGTAATATTGGTGAATTTTATGAAGCATATAAAAATGAATCTGAATTATGTTATGGAAAACAATTAAGATTTATTCCTAAAAGAGAAAATTTTGTAGAGGAATCTCAAGAAATATTTGATTATATTATTAAAAATGCTCAAATAATGGAATATAGAGAAAAATATAGTAATTATACAACATTACGTTCTCTAAATAAAGTTATTTATGTAACAGGAGACAATATAGATGATTTTTTTGATATAAATAAAAATAAGCATATTTTGCTAAATTCATATTATGGCAATGAAAAATATGAATTAACAACTCAAAAACTAGATATATCATGTATTTTGGCAAAAGAAAAAGTTCAGATACCTAAATATAATTATTGGTATTATGAAAGTGAAGGTGCCGAAGAAAGTGAAGAATATGTATTAAAATTAAATATTGAAAACCATTTAACTTTATTATCAAATAAAAAGATATATATTTTTTATAAAAATAAAATATATACAATGAAAAAAGATAAAAATCTTGTAAATATAATTGAAATGTTTGAAAGACAGGACAAAATATTGATCCCCGAAGATAAATTAGAAGAATTTAAAAATGTAGTTTTACCACAAATTAAATTTTTTAAAACAGAAAGTTTACCAGATAATATAGCTAAAGAAGCATTTGTTGTTAATAAGCTAGCATCAAAAATTTTATTAGATGTTGATAATAATGGAAATATTATGCTAGAACTAAAATTTTGTTATATGGATTATGAATTTAATATATTAGCAAATGGGTATAAAACATATGTAAAAGAAAACAATATTATTAGAGATGTACCAACTGAAACTGAAGTTATAAAAAGAATATTTATGGATGGCTTTGAACTTGTTTCTGGAAGAAAACAATTTATTATGAAAAATACGGATGATATCTATGAATTTTTATCACATAAAATTCAAGGTTATATGAACGATTTTGAAGTTTTAGCAACAGATAAATTCAAAAATAAGCAAATAAAACAACCTAAAATCTCAAATATTGGTATAAGAATTGATAATGGTCTATTAGAATTAGATATTTCAAAAATAAATATGGATATTACTGAAATAAAAGATATTTTAAAAGATTATAATATAAAGAAAAAGTATCATAAATTGAAAAGTGGAGATTTTTTAGATTTAACAAACAATATGGACTTGAATTTATTGGATGAGATGGCAACAACATTAGACATTGATTATAGTAAAGTGGAAAATGGAATAGTTAATCTTCCTATAAATAGAAGTTTTTATTTAGAAAAATTAATGAATTCAAATAAAGAAATCAATATAGCGAAAAATGAAAAGTTTACAGAGCTTATAGATAATATAGGAAATACTGAAATTTCTGATGATATTAAAATAGATAAAGATTTTGAAAATAAATTAAGAGATTATCAAAAAGTAGGCTATAAATGGCTAAGAATATTGGGAAAATATAAATTTGGTGGAATTTTAGCAGATGATATGGGGCTTGGAAAAACATTGCAAATTATAGCTGTGTTAAGATCAGACTTAAAAAATAAAAGCAAAACTACATCAATTGTAGTTTGTCCAAGTACGTTAGTACTTAATTGGAAGGCAGAAGTGGAAAAATGGTGTGATTCTATAAAAGTACTAATAGTAAGAGGAAATGCAGAAGAGAGAAAAGAAAAAATAAATGATTATCAAAATTACGATTTGGTTATAACATCGTATGACCTATTAAAAAGAGATATTGAAAATTATGAAGATAAAAATTTTAAATATATAATTGCTGATGAAGCACAATACATAAAAAATTCAACAACACAAAATGCAACATCACTAAAAAGTTTAAAAGGTGAAACAAAATTTGCTTTAACAGGTACGCCAATAGAAAATTCAATAGCAGAACTATGGTCTATATTTGATTTTATAATGCCAGGATATCTGTATAATTATAATAAATTTAAGAAAAAGTTTGAAGAACCAATATTGAAATATGAAGATAAAGAAGCTTTGATGAGATTGAAAAAATTGATTAGTCCATTTATTTTAAGAAGAGTAAAGAAGGATGTTTTAACAGAATTACCAGAAAAGAATATAACAGTAATGAAAAATGAAATGGAAGAAGAACAAGAAAAACTATATTTATCATATTTAGCTCAAACAAAAAAAGAAGTTGCAGAAGAATTAAATGGTAACAGTTTTGAAAAGAGCAAATTTAAGATTCTTATGTTACTTACAAGACTAAGACAAATCTGTTGTCATCCAAGCTTATTTATAGAAAATTACAATGGAAATAGTGGAAAACTAAAACAATGTTTAGATTTAGTAGTAGATGCAATAGAATCAGGTCATAAAATATTACTATTTTCTAGTTATACATCTGTGTTTGAAATATTAGAAAAAGAATTGAAAAAGTTGAATATTGAATATTTTAAATTGGTTGGAGAGACACCAGTAAGTAAAAGAATTGAAATGGTCGATGAGTTTAACAATAATAAATTAGTAAAGGTATTTTTGATTTCTTTAAAAGCAGGTGGTACAGGATTAAATTTAACATCTGCAGATGTTGTTATACATTATGATCCTTGGTGGAATGTATCAAGTGAAAACCAGGCAACTGATAGAGCATATAGAATTGGACAGAAAAATAGTGTACAAGTTTATAAACTTATTACAAGCAATTCTATTGAGGAAAAAATAAATAAGATGCAAGAGAGAAAAGAAAAACTTTCGAAGGATGTTCTTTCTACAGAAGAAACATTTATAAATAAATTGTCAAAAGAAGAAATTTTGGATTTGTTTGATTAACAATTAATTCCAAACAGTAGCAACAGTACGCACCGAAGTAACATTCAAGAACGGTAAGAATAAAGGACAACCCATTCCAGAAGTATTGAATTTTACAGAAACTATATAAAAACTATTCAAAAGATGGAGTAGTTTTTTATATGCGACATGAATGGCGTTTAGCTAATATGGTTGAAAAAGATTTAAATGAACTTTAGAAAGCTCCCTAAAGTTCGAGTTCTAACATCCATACATGAAGAATACAATTAAACAAAAGTATACGTATGGGGGTTGCTTAGATATGAGAGGAATATCAATAGAAGAGCGTGCAATTGAACTTGCACATTATATTATAGATTCAAAAGATACAGTAAGAGGAGCTGCAAAAAAGTATGGAGTTAGTAAAAGTACAGTACACACCGAAGTAACATTCCAGAACGGTAAGAATAAATTACCAATAATTCCAGAAAGTATTGAAATAAAAAAGGTTTTCTTAGCAGAGAAAAATCCTATTGTTAGGTTAGGATTATTAATTAAATAAGAAATATAAATGTAAGTCTTAAAAGTAAAATTTTAGGACTTTATTTTTTTGACCTAAAACTATACTAAAATTCATAAAAAAAGCCACAGAATCGAATGTGAAGTAATTGAGTGGCAGAAAGGAGAAAGATGAAAATGCAAAAATTAAAAGGACT
>CALXJL010000026.1 GCA_944388615.1 uncultured Clostridia bacterium | reverse complement strand
GTTGAAACAGCAGTTTTATCTAATAGCTATATATTAATTGATGAACAAGGAAATCAAATTGGAGATAAAACATATGGCGAAATTACTAAATTGAATGATAACAACTATGGTTTTGCACATAATATCGATGGGTATGCAATAATTAATGGAAATGGAGAATTTTTATCAGAACACATTTATGAGGATACTTCGGAATTTAATAATAGTAATTTAGCGATGGTTAAAAATGAAAATGAAAAGGAATGGCATTTAATTAATAACGAAGGCAAAAAGCTAAATGATAATACCTATAAATCTTATAGATTACTATTAGATGGCAAATGGGTTGTAACATTGACTGACGGAAAACATCAAATACTAAATGCTGATGGAAGTATTTTGGTAGATACTTTTTAATATATAGGTATAATCAATATGTTCTTAAAGAATAGAATATATAAATTAAATAGAAAGGAAAGATATGAAAAAGATTATTTTAAATATTGGAATTATACTGATAATGATAATATTGCTTTTTTTTCTTACAGGATGCAAAGAAAATGAAGAAAATGAGGAAAACAATATAAATAATCTCACAAATTCTAATATTAGTGTTGAAGAAAATAATACTAATATAATTAATAATAATATTAGTAATCAACAAAATAATGAAATAAGTATATCAAATGATATTGAACAAGCTGATTCAAAAAACGAAACAAGCATATCAAAAAATGATAATGAGCAAGTTAATAAGGAAAATGAAACCACTGAGAATACACAGAAAAAAACAACATTTAATGTTGGAGACTATGTTTTACACTATGGAAAATATAAAGGAAGTGGAACAAAATTGATAGATACTAGCGTAGTAAGTTCAAGCATTACTATTGATTTAAAGGAAGATGGAACATATACATATGTTTCGACAAATCAAGAGGTAAGTAAAAATCGTTCAGGAACTTATAAAATAAAAAGTAATAATGTAATTGTTCTTAATGATAGTGAACCGTTGGAATATACAGTTCTTGGAGATGACCGTTTTATAGAAAGACAGTCAAGTGGATTTACATTCTATTACCAAGAAAATTAAATATATAAAAAAATAGGAGGAGAAAAGATGAAAAAGAAAATTTTAAATATAAGTTTAATAATGGGATTATTATTGTCAATGTTAGTGATATTAACAGGGTGTGGTAGTGAAACTGCTCAATATGATGAAAATGGAGAATATGCTCAATACATAGAAAAAATCAGAAATACTCAAAGTACTCCAATGTATGGAATGCATACTTATGGAGAACTGTTTGATACTATATTAAAAAATTCAAAATGGGATCATTATTCAGAGTATTTTGGAAATACAAGAGATATAGCGATTAGTGTAACAGGAGAAAATAAAAATAATGGAGATGAAATTGAATTTGTATTTGTAACATACACAAATAGTGATTCAGTAAAATTTGAAAGTGCAACAAAAAATGGTGAAAGTGTTGATGTATATGATTTAAGTGAGGAATTACTGGAGGCAGCATATAAAGAACTTGGAGGAGAAGAATAAATTTAAAAGAACATCTAATAAAATCTACAAGGAGAAATTTATGGAGAAAATTAATTTTAAAGACCGTTTTAATAATTTAACTGATAAAATTAAATTTGGTTTTATAAACAATAAATTTACAGCAATTTTAGGAATATGCACAATTATTCCAATCATTATAAGTTTAAACATATGGGATGGTAATGCTGTTATAGGACTTGCAGTAGTTCCGATTTTATATAGAGTAATTTGTAATATTGTTTTATGGATTATAAAGAAAAAAGGTAGACCTGAGAATACTAAGTTATTTAATAGTATAAGTAGAATATCAGTATTCATTGGATTTTTTATTTTAGCTAGTCTAAGTAGTGTATTAGGACGAGAAGAAATGGGATTTATTGAAATTATACTTCTATGTATATGTATTGCTTATTTTGATAAACTATTAATTCTAATACTTAAAGCTTTTACTGGTATGGCGTCTAATGAAGCTATCTTTAGTTCAACTTCAAGTGTTGAGAGTGTAGATTCTTTAATGAATAATACAAAAACTACTTTTGATAGATCTGATGGTAGTAAAATTTATAAAGATTCAAATGGCAGAACGATTGGTCTGTCAAGATATAATAAAACAACTGGAGAAACAACTTACTGGAACGAAAATATGCAGTATGTTGGAAAATCAGGAAAAGATAGTAATGGAAATGAAAGATATTTTGATAGTAAATTAAATTATAAAGGGCAAAGTGAAAAAAACAACAATGGATATACATCATATTATGATGAAAAATTAAAATATAAAGGAAAATCTAGAGATAATAGTAATGGTACTACTAGTCATTTCAAGGAATAATTCCAATCTAATAAAGATAAAATAGTGAATGATATAATGTCGATTAGTTTTAAGGGTTATATATTATAGCCACGAAAACAGACCACTCCCTTACATATGAAGGAAAACATGAACGTTTCAAAAAATAGATTTTAGAAAGAGAGATATAAAAATGAATTATAATGAAGAAATACTAGAAAAATGTTTACCCAAATATTTGGAAGAAGATTTAATAAAACTAAAAGAAGGAATAAAAAACAAAGTAGGTTATATAGATTGTCTAATAAATGAATTACAGGGCTCTGTGAATAGTGCATTTGTAGATGGAGATATTACAGAAGAGCAATGTGATTATTTGTATAAAAAATATATTAGAATGGAGAAATAAAAATGATTAATTTTACTGATTGTGAGATAAATAATTTTAAATATTATGGTGGAAAGAATGGTGGTAAAATTTGCATTAGATATAATGATGAAGATTATATGCTAAAATTTCCTGGAGTAAACGAAGGAATTTCAGAACACGGATATTCTAATAATTGTATATCTGAATATTTAGCTTGTAACATAATAAAAACATTAGGATTGAAAGTACAAGAAACAATATTAGGAACATATAAACTAAATGATATGGAAAAAATAGTTGTAGCATGTAAAGATTTTACATCAAATGGAACTGTGTTAAAACAATTCGCTGAATTAAAAAATAGCCAAATAGAAACTTCTAAAAATGGTTATGGGACGGAATTAGAAGAGGTAATAAAAACAATTGAAGAACAGCAAATATATGATGTAAAAGAATTAAAAGAATTCTTTTGGGATATGTTTATTGCTGATTGTTTAGTAGGAAATTTTGATAGACACAATGGCAATTGGGGATTTTTAATAAATGAAGCCCAAAGAAAAATTGAAATTGCTCCAATTTATGATTGTGCTTCATGCTTATATCCACAGTTGACAGATGAAAGAATGTCTGAAATTATAAATAACCAAGAAGAGATGGAAGCAAGAGTATTTATATTTCCTACATCATCATTAAAAATAAATGATAAGAAAATAAATTATTTTAATTATATAAGCAATTTAGAAAGTGAAGAGTGTAATAATGCATTGTCTAGAATATTTCCAAAAATAAATTTAGAAAAAATAAATAAGGTTATTGATGAAACACCGTTTATTTCGAATGTTAGAAAAGAATTTTATAAGAAAATTATACAAATGAGATATGAAAAAATACTAAAATTTAGTTATGAAAAATTATGTCGATAAATAATATATTATTCGAAAGATTAAAATAGTAAATATTTCATAGAGGTGAATAATTATGCTATTCGAAAGAAAAAAGACATTACTAGCTTCAAATAGATTTTTACAAGAGATACATAAATTACCAGATATAGTGAAAAATGATACAATAATATTAATAGGTCCAATGGGAACAGGAAAAAGTACTATTGCACAATTGCTAGCAAGTCAAATACAAGGCCTTGATAGGATACCATTAGATAGTAAAGGACACCTTGAGGGATTATATAGAAAAAGAAGTAAATTCAGTAATTTTAAAAATTTTGAATTTGTACTTACTGGAACAGTATTAAGTTCTTTAAAAAGACCTCATGTAATAGACTTTGGAGCTGGTCATTCTATATATGAAGATGAAGAATTAAGAGAACAAATGAAGAAAATGTGTTCTGAATTTAGAAATGTCATATTATTATTACCTTCAAAAGATAAAGATATAAGTAGAGAAATACTGTTAGAAAGAAGAAAAATTGTATCTGGATCTCGTAAAGACAAAGAAAATTGGCGATTTATATCTGCTCCAAATAACTATGAATTAGCAACTGATATAATATATGAAGAAGGTAAAACTCCTGAAGATGTTTCTAAAGAAATAATAGAACTAGTAAAATCAAAAGAAATAAATACTGAAAGATAAATAAATTATGTTAAAAAATTAAGATGGTATGATATAAACTTTAAGCAATGTCCTTAAAGTTTAAAGGAGGTAAAATTTTTGAGCGGATTAATTGTAATAGATGGAAATAGTATAATGAATAGAGCATTTTATGGAATTATGGGAGCAAAAACATTAATGACTTCAACTGGCGTATATAGTAATGGATTATATGGATTTTTATCTATTTTATTTAAAATAGAAGAGGACCTAAAACCAGAATATATAGCTGTTGCTTTCGACTTAAAGGCTCCTACTGCAAGACATAAAATGTATGAAGGGTATAAAGCAACAAGAAAAGGAATGCCTGATGAGCTTGCGCAGCAAATGCCTATAATTAAGGATATACTAAAAGCAATGAATATAAAAATAATTGAAAAAGAAGGATATGAAGCAGATGATGTCCTAGGAACACTTGCAAGAAGAGGTGAGAAAGATAACATAGATGTTACAATATTAACTGGAGATAGAGATGCTTTTCAACTTGCTACAGATAAAGTAACAATTAGAATACCTAGAACAAAATCAGGAAAAACTGAAGTGGAAGATTTTAATAGACAAAAAGTCATCGAAACATATGGAGTAGAGCCACTTCAATTAATTGAAGTAAAAGGACTTATGGGAGATACATCTGACAATATTCCAGGAGTTCCAGGTGTAGGAGAGAAAACTGCACTTAATTTAATAAAAGAATATAAAACAATTTTAGATTTATATAATAAAATAGAAAGCAATACAGACTCTATAAAAGGAAAATTAAGAGAAAAATTAGTAGCTAATAAGGATTTAGCAATACTTTCTAGAACATTAGGTACTATAAATGTAGAAGTCCCAATAGAAGAAAAAATAGAAGATTTAAAATTACAATCTTGGAATAATGAAGAAGTTTTAAAAATATTTAAAGAATTAAGATTTAATAGATATATAGAAAGATTTGGACTTTCATCAGAAACTAAACAAGAAAAATATGAAGTTGAAAAAATTACAGAACAAAGTAAAATTAAAGAATTAATTGAAAAAATAAAAGAAAATAAAGAATTATTTTATTATTTAGAAAGTGTTAAAGAGGAAAAAACGAGTAAAATCATTAAAGAAAAAATAATTTCAATATCTGTTTATCTTAATAATGTGGCATATTATATAAAAATAAATGAAGAAGATATTATTAAATATTGGAAAGAAATATTTGAAGATAAAACAATAAAAAAATATGGATTTAAACTAGGCAAAGATTATGTATTGTTAAAACAGATAGGAATTTCAATGAAAAATTTATTTTACGATGCAGAAATTGCAGCATATGTAATAAATCCGACCAATATTAAATTTACAATAAAAGAAATAGCACGAGAATATTTAGATTTGGATTTAGATGAATATTTACAAAATGAAAATACAAATAAAACTAGTGAACAATTAACATTGTTTAATGACACAAACAATGATGATAATTACATAAAATATGGTTTGTATGCATATATTATGAATAAATTATTTACAGTGACAATTACTAAAATGAAAGAAACAAATACCTTTGAATTATTCGAAAAAATAGAAATGCCATTAGTAGAAGTATTGGCCGAAATGCAGTATAATGGCATGGGAATAGATAGACAAGAATTATTAGAATTTGGAAATGTTTTAAAGGAAGACTTATCAAAAATAAGTAAGGAAATAATAGAAATGGCAGGAGAAGATTTTAATATAAATTCTACGCAACAATTAGGACATATTTTATTTGAAAAATTAAAATTACCTTCATATAGAAAAACAAAAAAAGGATATTCAACAGATGTCGAAACTTTGGAAAGACTAAGAAATGAACATCCGATTATAGAAAAAATACTAGAATATAGAGCATTAACCAAATTGAATTCAACATATGTAGAAGGATTAATTCCATATATAAATGAATCTACTAATAGAATACATTCAACTTTTCATCAAACAATTACAGCAACTGGAAGATTAAGTAGTTCAGACCCTAATTTGCAGAACATACCAACAAGAATGGAATTGGGAAAGAAACTAAGAAAAGTATTTAAACCACAACAAGGATATATTTATATAGATGCAGATTATTCTCAAATTGAATTAAGGGTTCTAGCACATATTTCGCAGGATCAAAACATGATAGATGCATTTAACAATGATGAAGATATTCATAAACAAGCAGCATCAAAAGTTTTTAATATTCCAATAGAAGAAGTAACAAAAGAACAAAGATCTTCTGCAAAAGCAGTAAATTTTGGAATAGTTTATGGAATTAGTGATTTTGGTCTTGCAGAACAATTAAAGATACCTAAAAAGCAAGCAAAACAATATATAGAGCAATATTTAGAAAAGTATAATGGGATAAAAGAGTTTATGGATAAAATAGTAGAAGAGACAAAGGAAAAAGGATATGTAGAGACATTATTTAATAGGAGAAGATATATACCTGAGCTTAATTCAAATAATTATATGGTAAGGCAATTTGGAGCTAGAGCAGCAATGAATACACCTATACAAGGAACAGCTGCAGACATTATGAAAATTGCAATGATAAATGTTTATAAAGAGTTGCAAAAACAAAAATTAGATGCTAAAATAGTTTTGCAAGTTCATGACGAACTTATGATAGAGGCAAATATTAATGAAAAAGAACAGGTAAAACAGATATTAAAAAAATGCATGGAAGAAGCTATGAAAATGAGAGTACCTTTAAAAGTAGAATTATCTGAAGCATTAAATTGGTATGAGGCAAAATAATAAAGGAGAGAAAGTACAGATGATTAGAACGCTATTTAAAAGTAAGAAATTAATAGCATTAATATTATTTATTATTTTAATAGTAATTTTACTTAATATAAAACCAATTGCTATAAAATTAATGTATCAAAAGAAGTATTCTGAACATGTAGAAAAATATGCACAAGAATATGATATAGATAGTAATTTAATATATGCAATAATAAAAGTAGAAAGTAATTTTCAACCACAAATTACTTCTAGTAAAGGAGCAACTGGATTAATGCAACTAATGGATGAAACTGCTAAAGAAATGGCAACTGAATTAGAAATGTATGATTACGAGGAAGAAGATTTATATGATCCAGAAACAAATATAAGATTACGGAGTAGCATATCTTAATAAAATTCTAAAAAGATATGATTATAATTATGGAGTAGCTTTAGCTGCATATAATGCGGGAATGGGTAATGTATCTGGTTGGATTGAAGATGGTACAATACAAGAAAATGGAGAAGATATAGAAAATATTCCATATTCTGAAACTAATAATTATGTAAGAAAAATCTTAAGAGATTATGAAATATATAAAAATATATAAGGGGAGATAACAATGGAAAAAGTAATTATTTTATCAATGATTGGTATAAGTTTAGTATTTGGGATAACAATGTATAATAGTGCTAGTAGAACATTAAGTAGTGATGTTGTATTAGATGATATGGATCAAATGGAAATATCTACATTTAATGCACAGTTTACAAGTTATGAAGGAGAAATGTCTGGAACTAGAGTTAGAAGTTTATTAGATCAGATAATAAGATCTAATGAAAATTCAGATTATATAATAGTAGTAGAATTTGAAAATAATACTTATGAACAAGAAAATATTTCAGAAATATCTAATTCTATAAGAAGTGCGCAAACATGTAATGTAAGTTTTGAGTATGATGATAATGGCAGAGTCTCTAAGGCAATAATAAATTAATTAGTGATAATGCAAAAAAATCCAGCCTATTCATAAAGAGCTGGATTTTTTGCATTTACTTATAATTAATAGTTTTATCATATTCCTCTTGTGAAATATATCCGTTTTTTAACATTGTTTGTAAAACTTTTTTCTGCCTTTTTGTAGCTAAATCCATATTAACTGTTGGAGCGTAGACGCTAGGAGCATTTGGAACACCAGCAAGCATTGAAGCCTCATATAAGTTCAATTCTGCTGGATCTTTTTTATAATATCCTTGGCTTGCTTCATAAATTCCATAATATCCTTCTCCAAAATAAATAGTATTCATATATAATTCGAAAATTTCATCTTTACTATACTTTTTTTCTAAATCTAAAGTAACAAATAATTCTGGAATCTTTCTACTAAAAGAATCTTCTGTAATAAAATAAAGGTTTTTCGCTACTTGTTGAGAGATAGTACTACCACCTTCAACAAGTTCTTTAGCTCTAAAATTATTCATAATAGCTCGTCCTAAAGAAAAAATATCAATACCAAAATGATCATAAAATCGTTTGTCTTCAACTGATATTACTGCATTTTTATAATACATAGAAACATTGTTAATGCTAGTAAAATTTGTATCATTCCTAATACTTGAAACTTTGTCTTCAATAGATGTTTTTTCTATTGCTTCTGAATATACTTTATATCCATTTAATAAAATTACAATTACTATAATTATTAATATCAATAAAATAAATAAAACTAGTTTTTTTATTGCTTTCATAATTTATTTCCTTCCTTATTTCTTTGGCTATATTATATCTCATCACATGTATAAATTCAAACAATATTTATTAATCTTGCCTTGACTTATTAAGAATTACTATGTATAATTTTAAAGAAAAAACAATGAAAAAAAAGGAAAGAAAAATATATGAATTTAGCAAATAAATTAACATTATTTAGAATAATTTTAGTACCGATATTAGTTATAGTTCCATACTTAAATATAGGTGGGGAACTTTTTGGAATACCTTTAGAATATATTATATTGGATTTAATATTTATAATAGCCTCTATTACAGATAAATTAGATGGAAGTATAGCTAGAAAAAGAAATGAAATTACAACATTTGGTAAATTTTTAGATCCTATAGCAGATAAATTAATAGTAATATCTGCATTAGTATTATTAGTTGAATATGGTAAAATACCAGGATGGATACCAATAATAGTTCTTGTAAGAGAGTTTTTGGTTTCAGGATATAGGTTAATTGCTGTAGAAAAAAATGGGGAAGTAATTGCAGCTAATTTTTGGGGCAAGTTAAAAACTGTAACACAAATGGTAGCAATAGCTATAATGTTAATAGATAAATATAATTATTTTGATTTTGTTAGTGTGAATATGTCAATATTTGATCTAATTATAAATTCTCTAGGAAGTATATTAATTACAATGTCTGTAATAGCAACAATATTCTCGGGTTGGCAATATTTAAAAAATGGAAAATCTATATTATTAGAAGATATGTAGAGGGGATAGCAGAATGAAAGAAGAAATTCTAAAACAATTACTGGAAATTGTAGCTAAGGATAATATTAGAATAGATGAACCAATGAGTAAACATACTACTTTTAAAATAGGAGGTAATGCAGATTTCTTTTTAAGACCGACATCAGAAGAAGAATTAAAGCACATTATGAAAGTAGCAAAAAATAACAACATACCTATTACAGTAATTGGTAATGGTAGTAATGTTCTTGTAAAAGATGAAGGAATTAGAGGATTTGTAATAAAACCTAATTTTAAATATATAAAAATAGTAAATAAGAAGAATGATAGTGTAGATGTCATTGCGGGATCTGGAGTTTTATTAAGAAAATTATCAGAAACAATGAAAAGAGAATCTATTGAAGGACTAGAGTTTGCAGCATTTATACCAGGATGTGTTGGCGGGGAAGTTAAGATGAATGCCGGAGCACATGGAAAAGAAATGAAAGATGTAGTTAAAGAATCTAAATATATGGATTTAGAAGGAAATATACATATTATATCAAATGAAGAACACGAATTTGAATATAGAAAAAGTCTATTTAGTAGAATAAACGGAATCATAATTGAAACTACATTTTCCTTAGAATATGGCGATGAAGATACAATAACTAATAATATGAAAAGGCATTCAGAATTCAGAAGAACAAAACAACCAATAGATATGCCTTGTGCAGGTAGTACTTTTAAAAGAGGAAAGGACTTTATAACAGCTAGAATTATAGATGAATGTGGGTTAAAGGGAAAGTCTGTAGGAGGAGCAGAGGTTTCTACAATGCATGCAGGATTTATAGTAAATAAAGGTAATGCAACAGCAAAGGATGTATTGGATTTAGTCGATTATGTAGAAAAAGAAGTGTTTGCAAAAACGGGAAAAAGAATAGAATTAGAATTGGAAATATTGGGATAAGAATATTTTGTAGAATGAAAGGAAAATAAAATGGATGGATTTCTAAGATGGTTTAAATCAAACTCAAAAATGAAAAGATGGTTGTTATTAGTAGTGGTAGGAATACTTTTATCAGGTTATGGTATATCTTTATTATTAGTTGAAAAGGAATTAGACTTTTCACAATTATTTAGAATTATAATAACATTTGTATTAGGTTTCTCGGCAGTAATATTAGGAATTATTTTCATACAAAAAAGGACGTTAGAATTATTAGTAGAAGATACAATTGAAGAAAGGAAAACAGATAATGTTAATTCATTAATTTTTAATAAAAAGGTGTATACAAGTGGACCTAAAGTTGTGGTAATTGGAGGAGGTTCAGGTTTAAATACTGTTTTAGCTGGATTAAAGAAATATACAGATAATATCACAGCAATTGTAACAGTGTCAGATTATGGAGAGGAAATATCTGATTCAAGAAAAATATTAAATTCTGTACCAAGTGAAGATATTGTAGATGGTTTTACAGCGTTATCTAAAAATGATGTATTAATGGATGCATTAATGAATTATAAATTTTCATCCGGATATTTAAAAAATATTGCATTTAAAGATATATATTTACTTGCAATGAATGAATTATATGGAGATATGTCTAAAGCAGTTGAAGCAAGCTCAGATATACTAAATATAACTGGCAGGGTTATTCCAGCTACATTGGAAGAAATTAATATAACTACAGAACTAGAAGATGGAACAGTTATAAAAAATAGGAAAGATATACCTGAAGTAATAAGTAATAAAGTAAGTAAAATTAATAGAATAGTTATAAGTCCAGCAACATGCAGATCAGCTCCAGGAGTTGTAGAGGCAATACAAGAAGCAGATGCTATAGTTATTGGACCTGGAAGTTTATATACTAATATATTGCCAAATTTACTTGTTAGAGATGTTACAAAAGCAATAAGAGAGAGTAGGGCTTTTAAAATATATATAAGTAATTTAATGACTGAACCTGGACAAACAGAGAATTATTCTTTAGCAGACCATATAGAAGCTATTATGTCACATGTTGGAACAGGAATTATCGATTATTGTATTTATGATACTGCTGAGATGGTTCCAGAATATGTTAGAATGTATAATTTAAAAGGATATGAACCAATAGAACAAGATGTATCAAGAGCTAAAGAATTAGGTGTAAATATGATGCAAAGAAACTTGTCTTATATAGATGGTGATTGTATACATCATAATCCAGACTTAGTAGCTCAAGCTATTATGGAATTAATATGTAATGATTTAAAATTTCAAGATAGGCAAAATGATGCACAATATATGGCATTAAATAATAGGCTAAAAGATTCGAAAAAGAAAAATAGACATGCTAAAAAGAGGAAACCAGTTGGAAAACAAAAAAATGAGCAAAGAAATAGTAAATTTTATAGTAAATATAAAGATAGAATTGAGTCAATTAAAGAAAGTGATATAAAAATAGTAGAAAAAGAAAAATTGCAAGCAAAAATGCAAAAAGAAAATGAAGAAAAAAGAAAAGCACAATTAAGAGCTCAGAAAAATTTGGAAGAAGATTTAATGAATAGTAAATTAATATCTAATGAAAATTTACTAGAAGAAGCTTTAGAAAATAATAAACAAAATAAAAAGGCAAATACTAATAAAAAAACGAAAAAAACAACAAAAAGAAAAACTACAAAAAAGAAAGTAACAGAAAAAGAAAAAAGAGAAGTAGCAAACTTGTTAGATAAATTAAGAGGTGGAGGGAAATAGAACTGCTTGATAAGTGTTTGTAATATTAAGAAAAATAGAAGAAAAGGTGTGAAAACAAATGACATATAAAAAAGAAGAGTTACAATTAGAAAAAGGATTACAAAAAGAATGGATAATAACAAATGGGATAGGAGGATTTGCAAGTTCTACAATTATTGGAGCTAATACTCGAAAATACCATGGATTACTGATTGCACCACTAACACCACCGGCTAGAAGAAACCTAATATTATCAAAATTGGATGAATCAATTGAGATAAATGGAGAAAAATATAATTTGTTTACAAATTTATGTACAAATTATATATCAGATGGATATAAATATTTAACTGAATTTGAAAAAGATTATCTACCCAAATTTACATATGATGTTAATGGTATAAAGGTGACAAAAACTATTTGTATGAAATATGGTGAAAATACAGTAGTTGTAAGATATGTTGTAAAAAATGCGGATCAAAAAGCTAAGCTGACATTTGCACCAATAGTTAATTTTAGAGATTTTCATAAAATGAATACAAATCATATTTTTGATATAAGACAAGAGGTACAGGATACAAAAGTTAAATTGATTGTAGATGGACAATCTTGTTGCCCTGTATATATGTATATGACAGAAGGAAAATATATACATCATGATAACGATATATTCAAAAATATGTATTATATAGAAGAAGATAAAAGAGGTTTTTATCCAGAAGAAAATCATGCAGTCCCAGGAAGATTTGAAATATCTATAGAACCAAATCAATTAAAAGATATAACTTTTATATGTTCATTAAATAGTAATATAGAAGAAATAAATGCAGGTGATTTAATTAAAAATGAAATATTTAGAATAAATAAATTAATAGATAATTCTGGTTTAATAAAAAAAGGTGTTACTAAAAAAGAAAATAATAAGATAAAGAATTATATAATAGCCACAGATAATTTTGTTGTATATAGAGCATCTGCAAGACTACATACAATAATTGCAGGATATCCATGGTTTTTAGATTGGGGAAGAGATAGCTTAATATCTTTTGAAGGTATACTTTTAAAAACTAAAAGATATGATATTGCAAAAGAAGTATTATTGACATATATTAAAGATATAAAATTTGGACTTGTACCAAATGGATATTCAGGGTTTGATAATAGGCCATTATATAATAGTGTTGATAGTTCATTATTATTATTTGAGCAAGTATATAAATATTTAGAATATACAGGTGATTATGAATTTATTAAGGAAAAAATATATAATTGTTTAATAAAAATAATAGAAGCATATACAACAAGAATTGATATTGATGATAATAATATTTATATGGATTCAGATTATTTAATTGTATCTGGAACAGAAAATACACAAAACACATGGATGGATGCTAAATATGATGGAAAAGCTGTTACTCCTAGAAATGGAAAAGCAGTTGAAATAAATGCAATGTGGTATAATGCATTAAAGATAATGGAAGAATTGTGTAAGAAATTTGAAAATGCACAAAAGGCGAAATATTATGCAGGAATAGCAAGGAAATGTAAATCATCTTTTAATAAAGTATTTTATAATAAAAAGAAAAAATGTTTATATGATGTAATAGGTGATGATAAAGTAAGACCAAACCAATTATTTGCATTAAGTTTAACATATAAAGTAATTGATCCTAAAACAGAAGAAGCTAAAAATATATTTAATACTGTTACTAAAAAACTATTAAATAATTATGGATTAAAAACACTTGCAGATGATGAACCAGGGTTTGTTGCGATATATGAAGGAGATCCACAAAAAAGGGATACAAGCTATCATCAAGGTATAACATGGCCATGGTTACTTGGAATTTACTATGATAGCTTTAAAGCAATAGTGAAGGGAGAAAAGAATAAAGAGAATAAAAAGAAACTACAAGATAAATTAGATAAGTTTGTTCAAAAAGTTGACAAGACTTTTGCAAAAGAAATGGAAAAGGGTAAAACAGTAGGAAGTATTTCGGAATTGTATGATTCAGATAAGCCATATGAATCTAAAGGAGCATATGCTCAGGCTTGGAGTGTAGCGGAAGTGTTTAGAATTATATTGGATAAATAGTAAAATGTTAATTAGAACTTGTAAGTTTTTTACTTACAAGTTCATTAAAAATAGGGGTATGAAATTATGAATGTTAATCAATTAGATAAAGAGATAAAAAATGGAGAATTAGGTGGAATATATATTTTGTATGGTGAAGAAGAATATCTATTAGAAAATACAGTAAAAAAGATGATAAAAGCCTTTGGAGAAACTGTAAAAGGGATTAATTTTGTACAAATTGATGATTCCAATATATCAAATATAATTGATAATATTGAAACTCCGGCATTTGGATATCCCAAGAAAATGATTATAGCCAGAGATACTGGGATACTAAAAAAAGAAGGAAAAAAGAAAAATGTTGCTAATGGTATATTGGTAGATAAAATATCTGAATATATAAAAAATAATATAGATATAATAAATGAGTCTGTAGTTATAATATTTATTGAAAAAGAAATAGAAAAGAATAATTTATATAAAACAGTAGAAAAACTAGGAAAGATTTGTCAATTTTCTGAATTAAAGGCAAATGAAATAGGTGCAAGACTTAAGGCAATATGTAAAGCATATGGTGTGCATATAGAAGATTATAATTTAAAGTATTTTATAGAATGCTGTGGTACAGATATGCAAGAATTAATAAATGAGATAAGAAAGTTAATAGAATTTGCAGGGCAAAATGGAACTATAGAAAAAGAAGATATAGATAATTTATGTATAAAAAAGATTGATAGTGTTATATTTGATCTAACAGACAATCTTGGTAAAAGAGAGATAAAAAAAGCAATGGAGGTTCTTTATAATTTAAAATATCAAAAAGAACCAGTGCAGAAAATATTGGTTACATTATATAATCATTTTAAAAAATTATATATGGTAAAATTATGTGAAAAATTTAATAAAGATTTATCAAATACATTAAACTTAAAGCCAAATCAAACATTCTTAATAAATAAGTATAGAAATCAAGCAAGATATTTTTCTGAAAGAGATCTAAGAAGAATATTACAAGAATTAACAGATTTAGATTATAAATATAAGAGTGGAAATATAGATATAGAAGTAGGACTAGATACAGTTCTATGTGGTTTATTAGGATAGTTTAATTGATTATAGGAGGAGACCTTAAAATTTGGTGCTCCTCCAAAAAAAATTGTAAAAAGGATATTACATGCTCATATTTATTCCTCTAGATACAACCTCAGCCATTTTATCAACTAATTCATCTATTTCTTTAGGTGTAACAATTAAATTATAATCTTTTGGTATTAAAGCTTCCTTAATTTCTTCATAATTATCTTCTTCTTTTAATTTATTTAAATAATCATTTGACTTTGCTTCATTTTGTAATTTTTCTATAAATATATCTAGGCATTCATTTACCATAACAGCAGATTCAACAACGGTTGGAACACCAACTGCAATTACAGGTATACCAAGGCTATTTTGACTTATTTCTTTTCTCGTATTTCCAACTCCTGCCCCTGGAACTATTCCTGTATTTGAAATTTGTATTGTTTTATTTATTCTTTCTATACTTTTAGATGCTAGTGCATCTATTACTATTAATAGTTTTGGTTTTATATTATCAACTATACCTTTTATAATTTCTACGGTCTCAATTCCAGTTGTTCCTAAGACACCAGGAGACACAGCACTTACTTCTCTGGCATTTTCATCTATATATTGAGGTAAATATTTTATAATATGTCTTGTGACTTCTATTTGTTCTATAACCTTTGGCCCCAATGCATCTGGAGTTACATAGATATTACCTAAACCAACAACTAAAATTTCACCTTTGTCATCAACCTTTTCATTAATTAAATTTTGTAATTCTTTTGAAAAACTTTCTGCAGCTTGCATAATTTCATCTTCTTGTGCAATAGTCAATTTTTTCATATCAATAGTTATATACTTACCAATAGGTTTATTTATAGCTTCTTGACCATTTTCATTTTCTATTATAACTCTATTTATGCTAAGATCTTTATTAATTTCTTCTGATTCTGTTCTTATACCATCAATATCATCTGATATTTTATTAGCTTTTTTATACATACTATGTCTCTCATCAGCTAAATCTGTTCTGAAATTAATCATATATCTTCCTCCTTCATCAATGATCTTTTTATTATTATTCTATAATTTGTAAATTTTATACTAAAATGTCTATTCCGAGACAGTCCCTAAATGGACACTTTGTCCATTTAGGGACTGTCCTTGTAATACAATGTGACTCGTTCTTGTAATACAATGTGAATTCTTAGTAAAAATGTCCCACTTTTGATCTCGGATTCTTAGTGAAAATGTCTTGGTATAATTTATAAAA